>CAMBQQ010000005.1 GCA_945870035.1 Rhizobium sp. Q54
CTGCATCGTTACGTGCTGCTTTACAACCAGCAGCTTCCGCAATCAGCCTTGGGCAGCAAGACACCCTTGCAGGCCA
Organism: Rhizobium sp. Q54; assembly: GCA_945870035.1. GTDB lineage: Bacteria > Pseudomonadota > Alphaproteobacteria > Rhizobiales > Xanthobacteraceae > Pseudolabrys. The sequence goes on from CAMBQQ010000005.1 coordinate 77, forward strand.
TGAAGGACTGGCATAGCCTGAAACCGGAGTTGTTCAGAAAACAGCCATATCACCTACCGGGATGTGACATATACGCAGCTATTAAGGGCCCCGCGCGGCGGCGGGCACCTGCCCATTCGGAGGTATTCTACGACGTCTTTTCCAGGTGGCTGCGCAGTTCGTTGATCGAAGCAAACCGCAACGTTCCTTGCGGCAATTCGGCTTCGATCGAGCCATCGACATATAAGGTGTAGCCCATGCCGTCGACGACGCCGGACTTCAGGATGGCGACGTTGCGCGGCGCTTCGCTCTCGTCGGTGTCGTCCCCCTGAGCGGGCAGATCATTTTCGGCCACCGGTTCGCTGTCATCGTCGGCAAGCGGCGGTTTGGCCGCGGGCGTATCAGCGGGGCCGGGCTCGCCGCGGCGGACGTCGGACCATTGAAATTCCGAAACCCTCGGCTCCTCCGATTCGGGCTCGGCCGGTTTTGGCTCAGCCGGCCACATCGCGTCGAAATAGGTGCTGGCCTTCCTCGGGGCTGGCGGCTGCGTCTCGCGGTCGGAGAAAGGCGGCGGGGCGACCGGGTGCAGCGGCGACAGATAGGCCTCGTCGGCGGCGGTCACCGGCGGCTCATCGGGGTTGGACAAAGTTGGCGCGGCAAAGCGCGGCTCATCAAAATCCTGAGCGGTTTCGACTTGTGGCTCGCGCGGCAAAGGTTCGCGGGGCAATGGCTCACGCAACGAAGGTTCGCGCGGCGCGGGCTCCCGCATCGCGGGCTGCGGAATAGCATCGCGCTGGCCGATTTCGGCCGGCGGTTCCGGCCGAAATTCAGGCGTCGTCAATTCAGGTTTCGTTTTGGGCGGGAACTGAACCCGCGCCGGCGGCCGCGCGGCGGCAGCGGGATCGAAGGTGTCGAAGGGCCGGCTCGATCGGACCGGCGCACGGGTCGCCAACGTCTCGACAAGGCGCTGCAACTGCGCCACGGCAACGCCGAGCGCGCCGACGATCAGGCCGCCGGTCACGGCCGTCGTGCCGGCCACAATCAGGGTATTACCGATGCCGAACGCATTGTTCGGGATGCCAAAGCCGATCATCGCGGCGCCAATCGCAACCGCGAGCCCGCCTGCGCAATACAACAAAATCGGCATGATCGTTTCGGTCCTCTGCTACGGGGCGCCCAAATCGTTGCCGGCGCCAGACGTAACCCATTCTAAATAAAAGGCAATTCTCGCTTTTTCCCGCCGGGCCGGCAACCGTTAAAGCTAAAATACCAAATAATGCTTTCAAACATCATTAACGCTGCCCGGCAGGCCGAAACTGGCATAGGCGGCCCCCCGGGACCAATATCCGGTCCCCAGGAGCCGCTTTGTCGATATTCACAAAAGTTGCTCCGGCGCGCGCCAGCGCCTAATTAACTAATAGTGGAACTCGCAAGGGTCACGCCGGGTTCACCAAGACCGGCTATTCCGCACAAAATGTTTTCGTGCCCTAGGAGGAACTGATGTCTTTTACGCTGCCCGAACTGCCCTATTCCTACGACGCACTCGCCCCTTATATGTCGCGCGAAACGCTCGAATATCATCACGACAAACATCACAAGGCCTATGTCGACAACGGCAACAAGCTGCTCGCCGGGTCCGATCTTGAAGGCAAGTCGCTGGAAGAAATCGTCAAGGGCTCGCACGGCAAGAATGCCCCGCTCTTCAACAATGCCGGCCAGCACTACAACCACCTGCACTTCTGGCAGTGGATGAAGCCGAATGGCGGCGGCGACAAATTGCCGGGCAAGCTGCAGAAGGCCATTGATTCAGACCTCGGCGGCCTGGAAAAGATGAAGGCCGATTTCTCGGCAGCGGGCGTCGGCCAGTTCGGCTCCGGCTGGGCCTGGATCGAAGTGAAGGGCGGCAAGCTTGCCATCTCCAAGACCCCGAACGGCGAGAACCCGCTGGTCAATGGCGCGACGCCGATCCTCGGCTGCGACGTGTGGGAGCACTCCTACTACATCGACTACCGCAACCGCCGTCCCGATTATCTCAAGGCCTTCCTCGATCACCTGGTGAACTGGGAATATGTCGAAGCCCAGTTCGACGCCGCGACCAAGTAGACTGACGGATATATTCTAATGCTCGGCGCGCGGTCGGCTGACACTTTTGCCGACCGCGTGGCCGACGCTCTCGCCATCGTCGTCCTGTTGACGGTCGCGCTCATCGCCGCCGTCACCTTCCGCGATTACGGCCTCGGCTGGGACGACTTCACCCATTCGCAATATGGCGATCTGCTGCTCAAGCTGTACGGCTCGGGCTTTGCCGATGCGCGCGCTTTGTCCTTCGTCAATCTCTACAAATATGGCGGCGGCTTCGACATGGCGGCGGCGCTGGCCGCCAAGTTTCTGCCGTTCGATCTGTTCGAGACCCGCCGCCTCGTCGGCGCGGCGATCGGCATCGTCGGCCTGTTCGTGACATGGCGGCTGGGCCGCAGGCTCGGCGGGCCGGTGGCCGGCTGCGCCGGACTGATCCTTTTGGCCGCCTGCCCGCTGTTCTACGGCCACATGTTCATCAATGCCAAGGACGCGCCGTTCGCCACCGCGATGGCGGTGCTGCTGCTCGGCATCGTGCGCGCGCTCGATGAATATCCGCGGCCGTCGGTGCGGACGGTGGCGCTGCTCGCCGTCGGATTGGGCGTGGCCTTCGGCTCGCGCGTCCTCGCCGCGGTCGCCGCGCCTTATGCGCTGGCCGCTCTGCTGCTCATCGTCGCCACAGAAGCGCAACACGCGGCCTGGAAAACAACCGCCGAGCGCGCCCTGACATTTATTGCGATCTCGCTGCCATCGCTGGCGCTCGGCTATTTGATCATGGGGCTGCTGTGGCCATGGTCGATTATTTCGCCGCTCAATCCGCTCGATGCGGCCGAGTATTTCGACAAGTTTTTCGAGAAGCCGTGGAAAGAACTGTTCGACGGCAAACTGATCTGGGTGCCGGAAATGCCGGTGACCTATTTGCCGCATCTGTTTGCGCTCAAGCTGCCGATCATCATGCTGCTGTTCGGCGCGATCGGCCTTGCCGGCATCGCCGTTATTTTGATACGGGGCCGGATCGCGCTCAACCGCCGCGCCGCGCTGCTGGCGCTCGCGCTGGCCGTGCTGCTGCCGATCGTGCTCGCGATCATCTCGCACCCGGCTTTCTACAACGGGCTGCGCCACTTCGTTTTCGTGGTGCCGCCTTTCGCCGCTGCCGGCGGTCTGGCTTTCGGCTGGCTGTTCGCACGCGCGCGGTTTTTTGGCTGGCCGCAGATCGCCGCGGTCTGCGCCGTGTTCGCCGCCGGCGTCAGCATGCCGCTGATCGAGATGGTGCGGCTGCATCCGCTGCAATATGTCAGCTTCAACGCTTTCGCCGGCGGCATTCGCCAGGCGCAGCACAATTTCATGCTCGACTACTGGGGCGTGGCGTTCAAGCAGGCTTCCGACGAACTGAAGACGCGGCTGAAGAACGGCGCTGAAGAGCCGCCGCAGGGCCGCCGCTGGATCGTCGCTATATGCGGCCCGCAACTGGCGGCGCAACAGATGCTGGGGCCGCAGTTCGAGACGACGTTCAACGAGAAGCAGGCCGACTTCGCCATGGCGGTCGGCGCCTATTATTGCGAGCATTTGAAAGCGCCGGTCATCGCCGAGATCGAACGCGAAGGCGTGGTGTTCGCGCGCGTCTACGATTTGCGGGGCATTCCGACGCCGGAGCTGTTGACACAGCCGCCGCCGTGACGCCCGCGCTTAAAGCGTCACGATCTCGATCCAGTTCGGATTCTTGCCGGTCGGGTATTGCCGCAATGCACTGAGCGCGCCGCTCTGCTGATCGATGGAATAGACCGTCAAACTGTTTGAAAGCTGGCCGGCGGCGAGCAAATATTTTCCTGCCGGATCGATGGCGAAGCCGCGCGGCTGCTGCTCGGTTGGGTAGGAGCCGGCGGGCGTCAGCGCGCCGCTGGGCCGGTCGACGATGAAGGCCGCCAGCGTGCTACTGGTGCGCTCGGAAGCGTACAAAAATTTGCCATCTGGCGTCAGATGAATATCGGCGCCCCACGGCGTGCCGGAGAAACCTTCCGGCACGGCGCCGACAATCTGAATCTCTTTTCCCAATGTCCCGGTGAAACTATCGTATGGAAACACATAGATCGCGGCGTCGAGTTCATTGAGCAGATAGACGAAACGCCGGTCTGGCGAGAACTCCAGATGGCGCGGCCCGCCCTTCGCCTTCACCGCGACCGTCGCAGGGCTATTGGCCGACAAAGTCCCGGTGCTGGCATCGAAGACGTGCTGATGCACCACGTCGCCGCCGAGGCTGGTATTGAACACATAGCGATTGCTCGGATCGACGATGACGCAATGCGCGCTCGGCTGCGTCGCGACGATCTGCGCAGTCTCGCCGACGACGCCATCGGCGCCAAGCGGGCTGAGCGTGATCTTGCTGCCGCCATACGACGCGCCGAGGATGAAGCGCCCGCCACGGTCGGTCGTGATGTAGCACATCGAGTCCGCCAGAGGGCCGCTGCCGACGAGCGTCAGCTTTCCATTGCCGGCATCAATGCCGAAGGTCACCAGCGAAAACGGATCGTTGCGCACGGCGGCGAAGAGAAAGTTCTTTTCCGGACTGACCGCCAGCGGCAGCGAGCCGCCGGGCTTGCCCGGCCCCGGCACCGGAACCGTTTCGATCAAATCCAGTTCGCCGTCGATCAGCAGATTGAAAACGGTCACATCCTGGCTGTCCGAATTGCCGACATAGGCATAAGTCGATGCGTTGGCAGACGTCATAACCATCTCCGGCAAGGGGCACCACAGCTAGCGCGCAATAGAAGGCACGTCCATGCGAATTCTCCAGTACCTGCGCCAGCAAGTTCCCCAGCACGTTCCCTTTGACCGCCGTTTCTTGTAAAGCCGCCGCATGCGAGAGACCGACATTGCCATTATCGGCGGTGGCGCCGCCGGCATTGCCGCCGGACGGCGGCTGCATGATGCCGGCGTGCGATGCCTGATTGTCGAGGCGCAGTCGCGGCTCGGCGGCCGCGCCTGGACCTGCGACGATGCGGCAGGCCATCCGCTCGATCTCGGCTGCGGCTGGCTGCATTCGGCCGACCGCAATCCGTGGGTGCCGATTGTGGAGGCGCAAGGCCGCACCATCGACAGGACCGCGCCGCCATGGTCGCGGCCGTCGCTGCCCGGCGTGTTCGCGCCCGGCGAACAGGCTCAGTTCAACCAAGCGATGGGCGATTTTTTCGAGCGGCTGAGCACGGCGGTTGCCAAAGGCAAAGACATGCCGGCCTCAGCCGTGCTCGAACCGGGCAACCGCTGGAATAATCTCATCATCGCGGTCGGCACCTATATCAGCGGCACCGAACTCTCGAGCATGTCGGCGCTGGACTTCGAATTGTACGAAGACACCGAGATCAACTGGCGCGTCAAGGAAGGTTACGGCACGGCGGTTTCCGCGCATGGCGACGAGGTGCCGGTGGCGTTCGACAGCGCGGTGACGCGCATTGACCACAGCGGCACGCGCATAAAGATCGTCACTGCGAAGGGCGACATCTTCGCCGACAAGGCCATCATTACGCTGCCGACCAATGTACTGGCCGAACGCGCGGACTTCTTTGCGCCGGCCTTGCCGGAGAAAACACGCGCGGCGGCGCGCCTGCCGCTGGGATTGGCCGACAAATTGTTTCTGCATCTCGACGGTGCGGAAGAATTCGAGCCCGGCGGCCGGCTGTTCGGCAGCACGGATAGAAGCGGCACCGGCACCTATCACATGCGGCCGTTCGGCCGGCCGCTGATCGAGTGCTTTTATGCCGGGCAATGCGCGCGCGATCTTGAGGCCGGCGGCGAACGGGCGTTTTTCGCTTTCGCGGTCGAGGAGCTCAGCAAGCATCTCGGCAGCGATATCGCGAAGCGCGTGAAACCATCGTTGGTCCATCCCTGGGGCAAGGACCCCTTCGCGCGCGGCTCCTATTCATATGCCGTGCCCGGCGCGGCTTACGAACGCGGCATGCTGGCGCGGCCGGTGGATGAGCGGCTGTTCTTTGCCGGCGAAGCGTGCTCGACGCACGACTTCTCAACCGCGCACGGCGCCTATCTCACCGGCATTGCCGCTGCCGAACAGGCGATGGCTGCGCTGAAACGTTAAGCGTGCGCATAAGCCCAATACAGATCGCGCGCCTTGCGATAGAGCGGCCCCGGCTGCATCGAGCGCGCGTCGATGCGGTTGACCGGCATCACCTTTGAATAATTGCCCGACGAGAAAATCTCGTCGGCGCCTTCGAGATCGGCATAAGTCAAGGTCGTCTCGACGACTTCGACGCCATCGGCGCGCAACAGCGCAATGACGCGCTGGCGCGTGATGCCGTTGAGGAACGTGCCGTTGGGCGACGGCGTGAACACCACGCCGTCTTTCGCCATGAACAGATTGGCGCTGGCGAATTCGGCGACGTTGCCGAGCGCGTCGCGCATCACCGGCATCATGAAGCCGCGCTGGTTGGCCTCGACCAGAGCCCGCGCATTGTTCGGGTAAAGGCAGCCGGCCTTGGCGTCGAGCGGCATGGTATCGGCCGTCGGCTTGCGGAACGGCGACAGAGTGATCGACATGCCTTCCGGCTGGCGCATCGGCGCTTCATAAATCGTCAGGCACCATTGCGTCGAACCCGCGTCCGGCGCGATCATCAGTTTGCCGCTGCTCTCGGCCCAATAGGTCGGACGAATGTAGAGCGCCGCGTCCGCGCCGAACTTCTTGATGCCGTCGCGCGTCAGGCCTTCCCAGTTTTCCGCCGAGCAGGCGGCATCGAGCATCATCGCCTTGGCCGAGGCATTAACGCGCTGGCAATGCAGGTCGAGATCGGGCGTCACGCCCTCGAAAGTGCGCGCGCCGTCGAAGACCGACGAGCAGAACAGCGCGGCATGGGTGCGCACGCCCATGATCGGCAGATTGCCTTCGTGCCAGTCGCCTTCGTAAAACGTCCAGGTTTTCGACAGGTCCCGCGCCAGCGCCATCAAGTCTCTCCCAACACGTCTTTGTGACGATATTTTCTTTGCGCTTCTGGCCGCGCTTTGCAAGCATGCCGCAACAAATTCGGGGGAAACCATGTCATCGATTTTCGTCTTCGACGCCTATGGCACACTTTTCGATGTGCACGCCGCGATCGGCCGCTTCCGTAGCCAGGCCGGCCCGGACGCTGACAGGATGTCGGAGATCTGGCGCACCAAGCAGCTCGAATACACCTGGACGCTGACTTTGGCCGGCCATTATGTGGAATTCTGGACATTGACCGAGCGCGCCCTCGACTATGCGCTGGCGCGCGTGCCGTCGGTGCCGAAGTCGCTCAAGGCCGGCCTGCTCGACGCCTATTTCAAGCTCGACGCCTTCCCCGACGCGCGCGCCGCGCTGAAAAGCCTGAAAGCAGCCGGGCACAGGACCGGCATCTTGTCGAACGGCTCGCCGAAGATGCTGCAAGGCGCGGTCGACAATGCCGGCATCGGCGACGACCTCGATGGCGTGCTCTCGGTCGACGTTCTGAAAATGTTCAAGCCGCGGCCGGAGGTCTATGCCCTGGTCACAAAGCATTACAATTGCAAACCGGGCGACGTGACATTCGTGTCGTCGAACCGGTGGGATGTGATGGCGGCGGTTTCCGTCGGTTTCCACGCTCTTTGGGTTAACCGGAGCAAAATGCCGGACGAATATATGGATTTCTCGCCGGCGCAGACGCTTTCCGACCTCACGTCTCTGGCGGCACACAGCTAGACAGGGCTGGCGCGGCCATCCATCGCCGCCTATATGCGGGACGCGACTCGTCCCCGCCCTCCTCTGTGCGCGATTCATTCATGCCATCGATCATATCCATCAACGGTCTGTCCAAGACCTATGCCTCCGGCTTCCAGGCGCTGAAGACGATCAATCTCGACATCCAGCGCGGCGAGATCTTCGCTTTGCTCGGTCCCAATGGCGCCGGCAAGACGACGTTGATCGGCGTCATCTGTGGCATCGTCAATCCATCGGCCGGCACGGTCACGGTCGATGGTCATGACATCGTCACGGACTATCGCGCCGCGCGTTCGCTGATCGGGCTGGTGCCGCAGGAATTGACCACCGACGCTTTCGAGACGGTGTGGGACACGGTGTCGTTCAGCCGCGGCCTGTTCGGCAAGCCGAAAAATCCGGCGCATATCGAAAAGATTCTCCGCGACCTGTCGCTGTGGGACAAGAAAGACAACAAGATCATGACGCTGTCCGGCGGCATGAAGCGCCGCGTGCTGATCGCCAAGGCGCTGTCGCACGAGCCGACGGTGCTGTTCCTCGACGAGCCGACCGCCGGCGTCGATGTCGAATTGCGCAAGGACATGTGGCAGGTGGTGCGCGATCTGCGCGCTTCCGGCGTCACCATCATCCTGACGACGCATTACATCGAAGAAGCCGAGGACATGGCCGACCGCATCGGCGTCATCAGCAAGGGCGAGATCATCCTGGTCGAGAACAAGGTCGAGCTGATGCGCAAGCTCGGCAAGAAGCAACTGACGCTGCATCTGCAAAAGCCGCTCGACGCCGTTCCCGCCGAGCTTGCCGTGCACAACCTGGCGCTGGCGGATGCCGGCAACGAACTGGTCTTCACCTACGACACCGCGGCCGAACGCACCGGCGTCACCGCGCTGCTCAGCGACCTTGCCCGCCTCAATATCCGCTTCCGCGATTTGCAGACGACGCAAAGCTCGCTGGAGGACATCTTCATCGGCCTGGTGACCGACCGTCCCGCCGCCAGCGCGGGAGCCGCGCCATGAGCACGCCCGCGATCAACACGCACGCCATTCTGGCGATCTACAAGTTCGAAATGTCGCGCACCTTGCGCACCATCTGGCAGAGTATCGTCTCGCCGGTGATTTCGACGTCGCTATATTTCGTCGTGTTCGGCGCGGCGATCGGCTCGCGCATCACCGAGATCGAGGGCGTCGCCTATGGCGCCTTCATCGTACCCGGCCTGATCATGCTGATGCTGTTAACGCAAAGCACGATGAATGCCTCGTTCGGCATCTATTTCCCGCGCTTCACCGGCACGATCTACGAACTACTCTCCGCGCCGGTGTCGTCCTTCGAGATCGCCTGCGGCTATGTCGGCGCGGCGGCGACCAAATCGGTCATTCTCGGACTGATCATTCTGGCGACCTCGTGGCTGTTCGTGCCGATGCAGATCGCGCACCCGTTCTGGATGCTGGGCTTTCTGGTGCTGACCGCGATCACCTTTAGCCTGTTCGGCTTTATCATCGGCATCTGGGCTGACGGCTTCGAGCAGTTGCAGATCATCCCGCTGTTGATCCTGACGCCTCTGACCTTCCTCGGCGGCACCTTCTATTCCACCCATGTGCTGCCGCCATTCTGGCAGACGGTGACCTTGTTCAACCCGGTGGTCTATCTGGTCTCCGGTTTCCGCTGGGCCTTCTTTGAGATCGCCGATGTCAGCCCGTGGGTCAGCCTCGGCATGACGCTGTTTTTCCTCAGCGTCTGCCTCGTCACCATCTGGTGGATTTTCAGAACCGGCTACCGACTCAAGAAGTAGGTCTTTTAGTTCAATGGAACTCTAGGCACCGCCCGGCATTAACGCCCGTGCAGTGCAACAGGGCCCGTTCGGGACGTGCGCCCCCGTGGAGTTACCCTTGAACAGGCGTCAATTTTTATCGACTTCGGCGGTGTTGCCGATTGCCGCCTCTTTTTCCGGCAGCGCATGGGCCGCTCCGCCGGCGGCGGCCGCGCCTGCCCCGGACGCAGCTTTCGATCCCGCATCAGTTCGCCAAATGGCGCGCGATCTGGCGCAAAAGCCATATCAGGCGCCGAAGACGACGTTGCCGGACAATCTCAAGGACCTCGACTACGACAAATACCGGAAGATCCGCTTCATTCCCGACCGGGCGTTGTGGCGCGACGAAAAGCTGCCGTTTCAGGTCCAGCTGTTTCACCGCGGCTTCTTCTATTCCTCCCGCGTCGATATTTTCACCGTGGCCAAGGGCCGGGCCACCCCAGTCAAATACTCGCCAAGCCTGTTCACGTTCGAGGGGCTGACGCCGCCGCCGGCCGACGCCGATCTCGGCTTTGCCGGCTTCCGCATTCACGCGCCGATGAACCGGCCGGACTACTTCGACGAAATCACCGTGTTCCTCGGCGCCAGTTATTTCCGCGCCGTCGCCAAGGGCCAGAATTACGGCCTGTCGGCGCGCGGGCTGGCCATCAACACGGCCGATCCCAAGGGCGAGGAATTTCCGGCGTTCAAGACGTTCTGGATCGAGACGCCCGATGCACGCGCCAACTCGATTGTCGTCCACGCCATCCTGGACAGCAAAAGTGCGGCGGCGGCCTACCGGTTCACCATCCGCCCCGGCGCGACCACGGTGCATGACGTGGAAATGACGCTTTATCCGCGGACCGAAATGGCCGAAGCCGGCATTGCGCCGATGACCAGCATGTTCTTCTTCGACGCCAATGACCGCAAAGACGTCGACGACTTCAGGCCGGCGGTTCATGATTCCGACGGGCTCGCCATCCGCAACGGCCACGGCGAAAACCTGTGGCGCGTGCTGACCAATCCGCGCGATCTCCAGATTTCGAGTTTCTACGACAGCAACCCGCGCAGCTTCGGCCTCATTCAGCGCAAGCGCGAGTTTTATTATTACCAGGACCTCGAATCTCATTTCGAAAAGCGGCCGAGCCTGCGCGTCGAACCGATCGGCGACTGGGGCAGTGGCGAAGTGCGCCTGGTCGAAATCCCGACCAACAACGAAGTGCACGACAACATCGTCGCCTTCTGGCATCCGAAGGATCCCTTACGCGCCAAGGGCGAATATGCCTTCACCTACCGCCTGCATTGGGGCGCCGGCGAGAAGCTGCCGCTGGCCGAATTCAAGACGACACGCTCTGGCGCCGCCGGCGATAACAATCGGCTTTTCGTTCTCGACATCGCCGGCGAGAATCTCAAAGACATCAAAGCCGATGCGGTGCGCGGCGCCGTCAGCGCGAATTTCGGCAAGATCGAGAATGTCGTGTCGCAGCCCAATCCAGAATCGGGCGGATGGCGTCTGAGCTTCAATCTCAATCCGGAAAAAAACCCGGCAGTCGAACTGCGCGCGCAGTTGATGCAAGGCGATGAACCGCTCAGCGAAGTCTGGGTCTATCGATGGACGCCGTAACAAAACCCGCGATCTCCCCTGAAGCGGAGCCGGTCGCTTTTCTTCCTGCTGACGCGCCGCTTGCCATGCCGGTGCAGGATTTGCGCGTGCACGGCAAAAGCGCCCCACCCGTCGCCGTGCGGCCCGCCGCGCTGGCCTTTCGCCGCGCGCTGGTTTTTTTCGGCACCGCTGCGATGACAGCGGCCGGCGCCGACCAGATGTACAAGGTGCTGGCGGTGACGACCCTGACGGCGCTCGAAGCGGTCGTGCTGGTGCTGTTCGTCGTATTATTCGCCTGGGTCGCCTTTTCCTTTATCAGCGCGCTGATCGGCTTTGTGCTCACCTTGTTCGGGAAAGACGGCGCGCTGGACATCGAAACCGATGGCCCTTTGCCGCCGCTCACTGCCCGTCATGCGCTGCTGGTGCCGACCTACAACGAGACGCCGAGCCGGCTGTTCGCGCGGTTGCAGGCGACTTATGAGTCGGTCGCGGACAGCGGCCGTCTCGATCATTTCGATTTCTATGTATTGAGCGACACCACCGACCCCGATATCTGGATCCACGAGGAAGCGCAATTTCTTGCACTGCTGGAGCGGACGCAGAGCGAGCAAATCTTCTATCGCCACCGCCGCGACAATATTGCGCGCAAGGCCGGCAATATCGGCGAATGGGTCGAGCGCTTCGGCGGCCATTACGAAAGCATGGTCATTCTCGACGCCGACAGTTTGATGACCGGCGATATCATCGTGCGCATCACCGCGGCGATCGAGCGCAACGCGCATGCCGGCCTGATTCAGACTTTGCCGATCATCGTCAATGCGCGCAGTCTGTTCGGGCGTTTGCAGCAATTCGCCGGCCGCCTTTACGGGCCGATGCTGGCGCGCGGCATCGCCTGGTGGTTCGGCACCGAAAGCAATTATTGGGGTCACAATGCGGCGATCCGCGTCAAAGCCTTTGCCGACCATGCCAGCCTGCCGCTGTTGACCGGCCGCAAACCATTCGGCGGCCACATCATGAGTCACGACTTCGTCGAGGCGGCTTTGATGCGCCGCGCCGGCTGGGCCATCGTCATGGCGCCGTCGCTTCTCGGCGGCTATGAGGAAACGCCGCCCTCAATGACCGAATTCGCCGCACGCGACCGGCGCTGGTGCCAGGGCAATTTGCAACATCTCAAAGTGTTGCCGGCGCGCGGCCTGCACTGGATGTCGCGGCTGCATTTCCTGACCGGCATCGGCTCCTACATTACCGCGCCGCTATGGCTGGTGTTTCTCATTACCGGCATCCTGATTTCGTTGCAGGCGCATTTCATCCGCCCTGAGTATTTCCCGAAAGGCTTCTCGCTGTTCCCGCAATGGCCGGAAGAAGACCCGATCCGCGCCGCCTGGGTGTTCGGCATCACGATGACCATTCTCATTATGCCGAAGCTGCTCGCCTGGATCGCGCTGCTGTTTCGCGGCAGCGAGCGGCGCGGTTTCGGCGGCGCCATTGCCGCGTTCTTCAGCATCGTTATCGAGATATTTCTATCGGCCCTGATTGCGCCGGTGATGATGCTGTTCCAGTCGCATGCGGTTGCCACCGCGCTGCTCGGCAGCGATGCCGGCTGGCAGGTGCAGCGCCGCGACGACGGCAGCCTGCCGTTCTCCGAATTGCTGCGCCGCTATGGCAGGCTGACCTTGGTCGGCATCCTGCTGGGCGCCGCGGCCTTTGCGGTGTCGCTGTCGCTGTTTTTGTGGATGGCGCCGGTCATTGTCGGCCTTTTGCTGGCGATGCCGCTGGCGGCGATCACCGCGCGATCCGACATTGGTATGGCGTTGCGCAAGATGCGGCTGCTGGTCGTCCCCGAAGAGCGCGATCCTCCGGCCATCCTGCGCCGCGCCAACGAATTGGGCAACGTATTACCGGCCGACGACACCAGGATTGGCGAGTTGTTCCGCAACAGCGCCCTGGGCCAGGCGCATCTCGGCGCGCTCGACGCGCCGCCGCCGCGCAAGCGCGGCGACGTCGACACCGATCTCGTCGTCGCCAAGGCCAAGATGGCCGAGGCGCACACGCTGGACGAGGCGCTCGGTCACATGAGCGCCAAGGAAAAGCGCGCGCTGTTCGGCGACCGCGCAGGATTCACGCAGTTGCTGGCGATGAATGCGGCCTGAGCCGCGCGCCCTCTTGCCGCCCGCCCCTCAGTTGCGCTTCTCATAACTATCCGCTCTGATACGGTGCCGAGGTCGGTTCAAACCAATGCGGAGACATTTATGGCTAGAATGCCCATCGCGCTCCTGGCGGCCGTCGTCGCATTGTCAGGCTCATCGGCCGCGTCCGCGCAAATGCGGAAAATGACCGATCAGGACCGGCTGCAAATGCAGAAAGAGCTGCAGTGGGAAAAGCAACAGAAGCTCAAGGCCGACCGGGACGCACGCACGACCTACACTCAAAAATGCCAAATGGTGGGAGGCCGCATGCACTGCCAAGGCTCCCAACCCGCCAACACGGTGCAGCCCAAGCCGGTGGCTGTAGCGCCAGCCAAAACCGTGACCACCGACGCAAAGCTGGGAACAGCTTACGGCAATCAGAAAAACAACGGCCTTGGTGGCGGATACAAGACCATCACAACGGTCAATCCGGCCACGCCAAAACCCGGCACGAACGCGCCTTACGTATCAAAGAAGTATATTTCTCAATAATCGAAAGTAGCGCGACCGCGCCGCCCTACTTCTCCGCCAGCGCGTGCAGGATGCGCGCCCAGGAGCGGATGCCCTTGTGATAGCAGGTCAGGTCGAACTTCTCGTTCGGCGAGTGCACGCGGTCGTCGTCGAGGGCGAAGCCGACCAAGAGCGAATCCATGCCGAGCACGTTCTTGAAATCGGCGACGATCGGGATCGAGCCGCCGGCGCCGACCGCCACCGCCTTCTTGCCCCACTCCTCGCCGAGCACGGTGCGCGCCTTGTTGAGCGCCGGATTGTCGAACGACAATTGCAGCGCGCTGGCCAGGCCGAAATTGCCGAATTCGACGCTGCAATCGGATGGCAGCCGGTCACGCACGAATTTGCGGAAATTGTCGCGGATTTTCTCCGGGTCCTGGTCGCCGACCAGGCGGAACGACACCTTGGCGGAGGCTTCGCCCGGGATGACGGTCTTGGCGCCTTCGCCGGTATAGCCCCCGATGATGCCGTTGATCTCGGCGGTCGGCCGCGTCGTCACCAATTCAATCAGCATGCGGTCGTTTTCGCCGGACGGAATCTTTAGGCCGATCGGCCCGAGGAATTTCTCCGACGTCAGGCCGAGCCCCTTGAGGTCGGCCTTGATGTCGTCCGGCAGGTCATGAACGCCATCGTAGAATCCGGGGATTGTGACCCGGCCATTGTCGTCCCACATCGCGCCGAGAATTTTGGCGAGGAGCCGGATCGGGTTCTGCGCCGCGCCGCCGAACACGCCGGAGTGCAGATCGCGGTCGGCGCAGGTGATCTTGACGTCCTCATAGACCAGCCCGCGCAGCGACGTGGTCACCGCCGGGGTCTGGGCGTCCCACATCGCGGTGTCGCAGACCAAAGCGAGGTCGAGCTTGAACTCCTCGGCATTCTCCTTGACGAAATCGAACAGACTTTTCGAGCCGCACTCCTCCTCGCCCTCGATCATGGTGGTGATCGACAGCGGCAGCGAGCCGGTGACCGTCTTGTAAGCCCGGCAGGCCTCAATGAAAGTCATGGCCTGTCCCTTGTCGTCGCAGGCGCCGCGCGCGACGATGATCTTGCGGCCATCCGGCAGCGTCTCGATGCGCGGCTCGAAAGGCGGCGTCTTCCAGAGATTGAGCGGATCGACCGGCTGCACGTCATAGTGGCCGTAGAACAATACCCGCGGTCCGGTCGCGCCCATCCCTTTGGTGTCCTTGGCGGTCGCGCCATTCGATTTGGCGACGACAACGGGGTGGCCCTTGGTCGGCCGCACGCTTGCTTCGAAGCCGATCTCGGTGAGATCGGCCGCCACATGCTCGGCCGCGGCGCGGCACTGACCAGCAAATGCCGGATCGGTCGATATCGAGGCGATGCGCAGCAACGCGAACAGCCGCTCGACGCTTTGGTCGATATCCCGGTCGATGCGGGCGAGGATTGCGTCGAGTGTGTTCATGACGTCTTGTCCTTTCAATTCCAATTCCAGGCTAGCAATGCACAAAGCGCATGAAAAGCCGCGCCGAGGGAACAATACGGTCTTTAGACGCTTCATTCAGGGACTTTTAAGCACCATCGACCGAAGTCCGCCACGCCTTCAAGCAAATCCCAAACGTAGTCCTTTCCAATCCGCCGATCTATCTATAGGAACCGGCACCCGGCGACAGGGCCAAAGATGTGATGTGGATCACAGCAACTGCATTATTTTCCGCCTAGAAGTTTTCATGGGCAGAGGTAATCGTCGGAAACAGTATCGAAACGTGATCGCGCTTCATGCTTGTCATCGCCGCCGGTCGCGTTCAATATGTTTTACAACCTGCCATCAGTGCGGGACCGTGAGGGGATCATGAACGAATTGATTGCGCGTCTCGTTGCCAATGTCGGCATCGATCAAGCCGCCGCCGAGAAATCCGTCGGCATTATTCTCGACTTCCTGAAAAAGGAAGGCCCGCCCGACAAGGTCCAGGCCCTGATCGACAAAATTCCCGACTCCGAAGCGCTCATCGCCGCTCAAGCGGGCGAGAGCGGCGGCATGTTCGCCATGGGCGGCCTGATGGGCGCCGGCACCAAGATGATGGGTGCGGGCCTCAGTATGGGGCAGGTTCAGGCCGTGACTAAGGAAGTCATCGCCTATGCCCGCGAAAAGGCCGGCGAAGACACGGTTGGCGAGATCGTCGGCTCCATTCCGGGCCTCAGCCAGTTCGTCTGACCGCCCAAACCCGCGTCCGCCGCATATTTTCCAAGATTTGAAGAAGGCAGGAGACTCCGTATGTCCTATCCCATCAACGATATTGGAGGGATCGATGGCGAAGCAGCCAGAACCCTGAAGTTGGTGGGAATCCGGACGGCGGACAAGCTTCTCGAAGCCGCGCGCACCGTGAAGGGCCGCAAGGAAATGGCCGAGAAGACCTCGATCGACGAAAAGCAGTGGCTGTGCTGGGCCAACCACGCCGACCGCATGCGCGTTCGTGGCGTCAGCAAGGAATATTCCGAGCTGCTGCACCACGCCGGCGTCGATACCGTGAAGGAACTCAAGTACCGCAACCCGTCGAACCTCGCCAAGGCAATGGCCGAGGCCAACCGCAAGCGCAAGCTGGTGCGGTTCCTGCCCTCGGAAAAGGTTGTCGAACGCTGGATCGAGCACGCCAAAAAGCTGCCGATCAAGATTTCGTACTGAGTACGCATGCATCCTCGTCATTCCGGGGCGGCCCGCAGGGCCGAACCCGGAATCCAGCAAGATCCAAATGCGTTTCTGGATTCCGGGTCCGGCGCAAATGCGCCGTCCCGGAATGACGGATTGAGGTTCTTGACACCTCGCCGCCGACCGCGCAAAGCGACCGGCCATGGCAGTCATTCCATCAGCAGAGACGCCGCAATCAGCGCCGGAAACGCTCGCCGCGCTGCTCAAACGCGGGCGGCCTCTGGTTATGGGCATACTCAACGTGACGCCGGATTCATTTTCCGATGGCGGCCGATTTTTCGACGCCGGTCACGCCCTCGCCCATGCCAAAGAGATGGCCAACGAAGGCGCCGACATTCTCGATGTCGGCGCTGAATCTACCCGCCCCTATGCGGGCGCCACGCCGGTCTCCGCCGATGACGAGTTGGCGCGACTCAAGCCGGTGTTGCCCAAGGTCGCCGCGCTCGGCCTGCCGCTATCCATTGACACGCTCAAGGCCAGCGTCGCCGCCTTCGCGCTCGATCAAGGCGCCACCATCATCAACGACGTCTGGGGACTTCAGCACGACCCGGACATGGCGACGCTGGCAGCCAGACGCGGCGTGCCGGTGATCGCGATGCACAACCGCGCCGATGTAGACGAAAGTATCGATATCGTCGCCGACGTGATCGCCTTCTTCGCCCGCACGCTGGAAATCGCCACGCAGGCCGGCATCCCCCGCGACATGATCGTGCTCGATCCCGGCATCGGCTTCGGCAAGACGCCGGAACAGAGCATCGTCTGCCTGGCGCGGCTGGCGGCGTTCAAAAAATTCGGCCTGCCGCTGCTGGTCGGCGCCTCGCGCAAGCGCTTCATCAATTTTGTATCCCCCTCGCCGCCAACCGAACGCATCGGCGGTTCCATCGCCAGCCACTTGATCGCAATCGCCAGTGGCGCTTCCATCGTCCGCGTGCATGATGTCGCCGAAACCGTACAGGCGCTGCGGGTGACAGCGGCCATAGACGCCGCGGCCGGCAAGGCAGAAACTAAATGAGCGATCGCATTTTCATCCGTGGCCTGTCGATGCACGCCTATCACGGCGTGATGCCGCACGAAGCCAAGGTCGGGCAGACCTTCACGCTCGATCTCGACCTCGATATCGACCTGTCCGATGCCGCGCGTTCGGACAAGGTCAAGGACACCGTGTCGTATGCCGACGTAGCCAGTTGTGCGAGCGACGCCTTCAATGCGCAGCGCTTCCGGCTGATCGAGGCCGCCGCCGGCCGGGTCGCCGATGCTGTGCTGGCCGCGTTCCCGCGCGTGCGCACGGTCGCGGTGACCATCCACAAGCCGCATGCGCCGATTGCCGCGACCTTCAGCGATGTCGGCGTCACGTTGGTGCGCGGACGCGCCAAATCGAAACCATGATTGCTGCACCGCTCCCGCAGGCTTACCTGGCGCTGGGCGGCAATGTCGGCAACAGCCGCGCCATTCTCGATCGCGCCGTTCTGCTGCTGTGCGATCGGCCCGATCTGCGGCTCACCGCCCGCTCGTCCGACTATGCGACGCCGCCCTGGGGCTTCAAGGACCAGCCGCCCTTCATCAACCTGTGCATCGCCGTCGAGACGAGTTTGTCGCCGCGCGACCTCCTGGCTCACGCGCAGGAGGTCGAGTTGAAACTGGGCCGCGACCGGGCGCATGAGACGCGCTGGGGGCCGCGCACCTGCGACATCGACATCATTGCCTATGGCGACCTGACCGTCGACGAACCCGGCCTGATCCTGCCGCATCCACGCCTGTTCGAGCGTGCTTTCGTTTTATTGCCGCTGGCCGAAATTGCCGGCAATCGCGTCATCGCCGGCAAGAAACTGACCGAGGCGCTGGCCAAAGTCGATGCGGCCGGCATCGAGCGCTTGCCTCCAATGCGCTGACCGGGCATGCAAATTGCTATATCGCAATGGCGAGACCCCGCCATCTATGGCAATTTGGCCCCATGAATGACCCACTCGTTCTCGCCGCCGAATTTCCCACCACCGACGCCGCCGAATGGCGGAAAATGGTCGATGCGGCCCTAAAAGGCGCGTCGTTCGAAAAGCGGCTGGTCAGCCAGACCTATGACGGCCTCAAGGTGCAGCCGCTTTATCCGCGCGCCGTGGGCGTCGAGCCTGTCGCAGGACGGAAGGCTGGCGCGCCCTGGACGATCATGCAGCGCGTCGATCATCCCGATCCGAAGGCCGCCAACACGCAAGTGCTGGACGACCTCGAGAACGGTGCGACCGGGCTCAGCCTGGTTCTGGGCGGCAGCCTGGGTGCATATGGCTTCGGCCTTGACGGGTCCTCCGCCACGCTGACGCAGGTGCTCGACGGCGTCCTGCTTAATGCCGGCATCGCCATCGAACTCGAGCTAAGCGCACAGCACCGCGAAGCCGTTTTCAATCTCGCCGCCGTTCTGGAGAAAAGCGGCGTCGACAAGGCCGCCACGAAGGTGCGCTTCGGCCTCGACCCGCTCGGCGCAGGTCTGCGCAACGGTGCGTTGCCGCAGCCATGGGCACAGATCGCTTCGCTTATCGGCACAATTGTGAGCGGCCTCGCCGGACAAGGCTTCAAAGGTCCGTTCATGGTCGCAGACGGCCGGGTCATTCATGCCGCAGGCGGCTCGGAAGCGCAGGAGCTTGCCTTTGTCATCGCCAGCGCCGTGAGTTACCTGCGCGCTCTGAATGAAGGCGGCCTCGCGCTCGACGACGCGCGCCAGGCGATCTACTTCAAACTGGCCGCCGACGCCGACGAATTCCTCACCATCGCCAAATTCCGCGCTCTGCGGAAACTGTGGGCACGCGTTGAACAGGCCTGCGAACTGACGCCGCAGCCGGCTTTCGTCGCGGCGGAAACCGCCTGGCGCATGATGACGGCGCGCGATCCTTACGTGAACATGCTGCGCACCACGATCGCCATCACCGCCGCAGGCCTTGGCGGCGCCGATGCCATCACGGCGTTACCTTTCACCCTTCCGCGCGGTCTGCCCGACCGTTTCGCACGCCGCGCCGCGCGCAACCAGCAACTGGTGCTGCTGGAAGAATCCAATCTCTACCGCGTGGCCGATCCGGCCGCCGGCGCCGGCGGCATCGAAGCCTTGACGAGTGAGCTGGCGCAATCGGCCTGGAGCCTGTTTCAGGACATCGAGAAGGCCGGCGGCGCAACGGCCGCGCTGGAAAGCGGCCTCATTCAGAAGAATGTCGCCACTGTACGCGCGGCGCGGCAAGCCGCCATCGCCCGCCGCAAGGAAGCCCTCACCGGCACCAGCGACTATCCCAATCTCGGCGAAGCCAAAGTCGACGTGCTCGATGTGCCGCGCGTTACGCTGGAGCCATTCGCGCCGGCGGTTTCGTTCGAAGCTTTGCCGGCCATGCGTCTTGCCGAACCGTTCGAGGCCTTGCGCGACAAATCCGATGCGACGCTCGCCAAAACCGGCGCGCGGCCGCAAATATTTCTGGCGACGCTCGGCAAGCTTGCCGACTTCACGCCGCGCGCCATGTTCGCCAAGAGCTTCTACGAGGCCGGCGGCATTGAGGCGCTCGGCAATGACGGCTTCAAGGACCCGGCCGAAATGATTGCCGCCTTCAAGAAGTCGGGCGCTAAGCTCGTCTGCCTGTGCGGTTCTGACGACGCCTATGCCGAACAGGCTGTGATCGCTGCCACGGGGCTGACGAACGCCGGAGCCATCGTTCATCTTGCCGGCCGACCGGGTGAATTAGAGACAGCCCTCCAGGACGCCGGCGTGAAATCCTTCATATTTGTGGGCTGCGATGTGCTTTCGACCTTGCAAGCGACGCATGATAGTCTGGTGCAGCCATGAGCAAGGTTCCGAATTTTTCCACGATCGACTTCGCCGACGCGCCGGTGCTGAACGCGGCTGAGGCGACCGCGCCGTGGATCACGCCGGAATCGATCCCGGTGAAGCCGATCTATGGCGAAGCCGACCTCAAGGGTCTCGACTTCCTCGGCACTTATCCCGGCAAGCCGCCCTATCTGCGCGGGCCCTACCCCGCAATGTACGCGGCGCAGCCCTGGACCATCCGGCAATATGCCGGCTTCTCGACCGCGGAAGACTCCAACGCCTTCTACCGGCGCAATCTCGCCGCCGGCCAGAAGGGCCTGTCCATCGCCTTCGATCTCGCCACCCATCGCGGCTACGACTCGGATCATCCGCGCGTGTCGGGCGATGTCGGCATGGCCGGTGTGGCGATCGATTCGATCTACGACATGCGCACATTGTTCTCCGGCATCCCTCTCGACAAGATGAGCGTGTCGATGACCATGAACGGCGCGGTGCTGCCGGTGCTGGCGCTGTACATCGTCGCCGCCGAGGAACAGGGCGTGCCGCACGACAAATTGTCGGGCACGATCCAGAACGACATCCTCAAAGAATTCATGGTGCGCAACACCTATATCTATCCGCCGGCGGCGTCGTTGCGCATCATCTCCGACATCTTCGCCTATACCTCAGCCGAAATGCCGAAGTTCAATTCGATCTCGATTTCCGGCTATCACATGCAGGAAGCCGGCGCGACGCAGGATCTCGAACTCGCTTACACACTTGCCGACGGCGTCGAATATGTTCGCACCGGATTGAAGGCCGGGCTGACCATCGACCAGTTTGCGCCGCGGCTGTCGTTCTTCTGGGCGATCGGCATGAATTACTTCATGGAGATCGCCAAGCTGCGCGCGGCGCGCATGATCTGGGCCAAGCTGATCAAGCCGTTCGATCCGAAGGATGCGCGCTCTCTGTCGCTGCGCACGCATTGCCAGACGTCGGGCTGGTCGCTGGCGGCGCAGGACGTCTTCAACAACGTGCCGCGCACCATGATCGAGGCGATGGCGGCGACGCAAGGCCAGACCCAGTCGCTGCACACCAATGCGCTCGACGAGGCCTTGGCGCTGCCGACCGATTTTTCGGCGCGCATCGCCCGCAATACACAAATTGTTTTGCAGCAGGAAGCCAATGCCACCCGGATCGTCGATCCGTGGGGCGGCTCCTATTACGTCGAGAGGCTGACCTACGATCTCGCCGCCAAGGCGTGGGCGCATATCGAGGAAGTCGAGGCGCTCGGCGGCATGACCAAGGCCATCGAGGCCGGCATTCCGAAATTGCGCATCGAGGAAGCCTCGGCCAAGACGCAGGCGCGCATCGATGCCGGCGTGCAATCCGTCATCGGCGTCAACAAGTACCAGCCGACCGAGGAAGCGCCGATCGACGTGTTGAAGATCGACAACACCGCGGTGCGGCAGATGCAGCTCGACAAGCTCAAGCGGCTGCGCGCCGAACGCGATCCGGCCGCACTGAAGGAAGCGATCGAGGCGCTGACCCGCGCCGCGAACGGCAATGGCAACCTTTTGGCGCTGGCGGTCGATGCGGCCCGCGCCAAGGCCACCGTCGGCGAGATTTCAGACGCCCTGGAAAAGGTCTATGGCCGCCATGTCGCTTCGATCAAATCGATCACCGGTGTTTACAAGCGGGAGGTCGGCATGACGCCTGCCGTCGATAGAGTTCGCGTTGCTGTCGAAGCGTTTGAAGCGGCCGAAGGACGCCGGCCGCGCCTGCTGGTGGCGAAAATCGGCCAGGACGGCCACGACCGCGGCCAGAAGGTCATCGCTTCCGCCTTTGCCGATCTCGGGTTCGACGTCGATATCGGGCCGTTGTTCGCGACGCCTGAAGAAGCCGCGCGCCAGGCGGTGGAGAACGACGTGCATATTCTCGGCGTGTCGTCGCTCGCCGCCGCGCATCTGTCGCTGGTGCCGGAGTTAAAGAAGCAACTGGCGAGCCAAGGCCGCGACGACATCATGATCGTCGTCGGCGGCGTGGTGCCGCCGCAGGATTACGATGCGCTGATGAAATCGGGCTGCGAGGCGATCTTCCCGCCCGGCACCGTCATCGCGGACGCGGCCGAGAAATTGTTGAAGACGCTGCACACACGGCTCGGCCACGGCAAGCAGGCGGCGGAGTAGACAGCGATGCTCCCTTCTTGCGAGACGGAACCTCATTCCGGTCGAAAGACACGTCATTTCGGTTGAAAGACATGGGCCGCGAATTCGTATGTCGCCGGGCTCAATTGGCGGTATTCTGCGTCACGTTCTACTGCCGTTTCGCTCTCGTCCTTCACACAGCCGCCGCGGAAATGCCGCGCCGCAACAATCTCAACGGCTGTACATTTCGCAGATAAGATGCGCAAAGCGCGCGTGCCCTAGTTTGTCACACCCGATTGCCAAGCCGCGCCGCACGACCTAACATGTTTGCGATAAAACAATGTGGGGCCACTGGCGAAAAGCCGGGGCCACCGTCAATTCATTGGGAGGACGCATGACCAAACTTACACGACGTAGTTTCGTTGCTTCGACAGCGGCGGCGGGCGCGGGCCTTGGCCTCGGCTTGAAGCCGTCATTCGGGCAAGGCGCCTACCCCAGCCGGCCGATCCAGATGATCTGCCCCTGGGGCGCCGGCGGCGGCACCGACGCGACCGCGCGCATCGTCGCAGCGCTCTTGGAAAAAGACCTCGGCCAGCCGATCAACGTCGTCAACCGCACCGGCGGTTCCGGCGTCGTCGGCCATTCGGCGATCGCCACGGCGCAGCCGGACGGCTACACGCTCGGCATCATCACCGTTGAGATCGCGATGATGCACTGGCAGGGCCTGACCGCGCTGACGCCGAAGGACTACACGCCGCTGGCGCTGATGAACGAAGATCCGCCGGGCATCCAGGTCAAGGCGGATTCGCCGTACAAGACCGTCAAGGATCTCGCCGACGCCATCAAGGCGGCCCCCGCCGGCAAGTTCAAAGCCTCCGGCACCGGCCAGGGCGGCATCTGGCATCTGGCGCTCGTTGGCTGGCTGCAAGCGATGAAACTTCCCGCCAACCACGTCGCCTGGGTGCCGTCGAATGGCGCTGCTCCGGCGATGCAGGACCTCGCCGCCGGCGGCATCGACTTCACCACCTGCTCGGTGCCGGAAGCGCGCGCCATGATCGAGGCCGGCAAGGCCCGCAGCGTTGCGCTGATGGCGCCGGAACGCGCCGCGGCGTTCAAGGACATTCCGACGCTGAAGGAAGCCATGGGCATCGACTTCACGACCGGCGCGTGGCGCGGTTTCGTAGGCCCCAAGGGCCTGCCGCCGGAAATGGCCACCAAGCTCACCGCCGCGCTCAAGAAGATCTACGACTCGAAAGAGTACAAGGACTTCATGGGCTCGCGCGGCTTCGGCACGGTGTGGGCGGACGCCGCCGGCTTCGCCGCCTTCGCGAGCAAGAGCGACGCCCAGATGGGCACCGCCATGAAGGCTGCAGGCCTCGCCAAGGGCTGATCGGCGCGAGTTACGAACATGATATCCGGCGGGCTTTGCCCGCCGGAGTTTTTTCTGAACGGAACTGCCAAGAATAAACTGACAACAAGAATAAACTGACAAGAGGAACCGCCATGCGCGCCAATGACGCGATCTGCGGGATCGTGCTGATTCTTCTGGCCGCGGTGATGATCGCGCTGGCGGCAACCCTGCCAGAATTTCCCGGCCAGAAGTACGGGCCGGCGCTGTTTCCGCGCGTTCTCGCCAGCGGCTTGATCTTGTGCGGCGGGCTGCTGGTGTGGCGCGGAATTACCACCCGCGAAACCGGCTCGCGCTGGGTGGAGTGGTCGCCGTGGACGCGCGATCGCTGGCGGCTCGGCAGCTTCGCGCTGATGCTGGCGATGCTGCTGCTGTACATCCTGGCGGCGGAGACTATCGGCTTCATTCTGCTCGGCGTGTTTTTCCTGCTCGGCCTGTTTCTGTGGTTCCGCGTGCGCCCGCTCCCCGCTGTTATCATTGCTATCGTCGCGACGCTGACCATCCATTGGTTCTTCGCCACCATGCTGCGCGTGCCGTTGCCGCGTGGCTGGCTCAACACCGTTCTGTGAGGCCCAATGGACGCGCTCCTGCTCGCCGCCAATCTGATTTTCCAGCCCCATGTACTGCTGGTTATCGTCGCAGCCTCGGCTTTCGGCATGTTCGTTGGCGCCATGCCGGGGCTGACCGCGACGATGGCGACCGCGCTCCTGGTGCCGATCACCTTCTTCATGGATCCGGTGCCTGCGTTGGGGGCCATCGTCGCCGCCACCACGATGGCGATCTTCGCCGGTGATATTCCGGCGGCCATGCTGCGCATTCCGGGAACGCCGGCCTCGGCTGCCTATACCGACGAGAGCTACGCCATGTCGAAGAAGGGCGAGCTAGACCTCAACATGGGCGTCAATCTCGTGTTCTCGGTGATGGGCGGGCTGATCGGCGTCGCCATTCTTATTCTCGCGGCGCCGGCGCTGGCCGAAGCCGCAATCAATTTCTCGTCGTTTGAATATTTCTGGCTGGCGCTGCTCGGGCTGACCTGCGCGGTGTTCATGTCCAGCGAGCAGCCGCTCAAGGGCATCACCTCGCTGCTGTTCGGCCTGGCAATCAACACCATCGGCATCGACCCGACCGCCGGCTTCCCGCGCTTCACCTTCGGCAGCGTCGAACTGCTCCAGGGCATCAGCTTCATTCCGGCGATGATCGGCATGTTCGCTTTGTCGGAGCTGCTGCGCGGCGCCGTCACCGTCGACCATCAGGGCGCGGTGGTGGCGCAGAAGATCGGCAATATCTTCGTCGGCATCTGGGCAGTATTCAAACGCTACTGGTTCAACTTCCTGCGCGGCTCGACCATCGGGGTGGCGATCGGCGCCCTGCCCGGCGCTGGCGCCGATATCGCGGCCTGGATCTCGTTCGCGGTGTCGAAGCGCTTCTCCAAGACACCCGAGAAGTTCGGCACCGGCCATGTCGAAGGCATTGTCGACGCCACATCGGCCAATAATTCGGCGCTCGGCGCCGCGTGGATTCCGGCGCTGGTGTTCGGCATTCCCGGCGACTCGATCACCGCCATCGTGATCGGCGTCCTGTACATGAAGGGCATGAATCCAGGACCAACGGTGTTCCTGCAAAATCCGCAGTTCATCTATGCCGTGTTCCTGATCTTCATTCTCGCCAATTTGCTGATGCTGCCGCTGGGCTGGGCCGCCATCAAGGCCAGCAAGCAGATCCTGCGGGTGCCGCGCAACGTTCTGCTGCCGATCATCCTGATGTTCTGCGTGGTCGGCGCCTACGCCATGACCAACTCGCCCTACGGCATCATCATCATGCTGGTGCTGGGCATGATCGGCTGGCTGATGGAGGAGCACGGCTTCCCGATCGCGCCGGCGATTCTCGGCCTCGTGCTCGGCGAAATGCTCGAGCAGAACTTCATGACATCGATGATCAAGGCCGACGGCTCGCTGATGGGCTTTTTCGAGCGGCCGATCGCCGCCACCCTCGGCGTCGTCACCGTCCTGATCTGGGGGGCGATGGTCTGGCGCAGTTTCAAGCCCAAGTCCGGCATCATCCCCGGTCTCGATTCGCCGGGGACGTGACGGCGGGCCGGCGACGGAACACACCGGCGACGGAACACATAGGGCCGGCACGGCATTGCTTATCCGGGGCTACCGTCTCGTGGTAGCGTGGTAAAGCGCGCTCTGATTAGAACGTCTGCCTCTCCGCACTGGCGTAGGACCGCGCCGCGCGCCCGCGGCATTCATTGCCTCGCCTACAGGAGGGCACATTGAAAGCATTCATTGCAAAGCACGTTGGCGCCGAGATTAATCCGCCGGTATTTCTGATTTCGGCATTTCTCATCAGCGCCTTCGTCATATTTGGCGCCGCATTCCCCGAAGCCGCTTCCGCTCTGTTCACCGCTATACAAACCGACATCGTCGATGCCTTCGGCTGGTTCTATCTGGCGGCGGTCGCGGTGTTTCTGGTGTTCGTGGTGGCGCTGGCGCTCAGCTCCTACGGCCAGATCAAACTCGGTCCGGATCATTCCGAGCCGCAATACAGCAATCTCACCTGGTTCTCGATGCTGTTTTCCGCCGGCATGGGCATCGGATTGATGTTCTTCGGCGTCGCCGAACCGATCATGCATTTCACCGCGCCTCCGGTCGGGGTCGCCGGTTCGGTCGATGCCGCGCGCGAAGCGATGAAGATCACGTTCTTTCATTGGGGCCTGCACGCCTGGGCGATCTATGCCGTGGTCGGACTGTCGCTCGCTTATTTCAGCTTCCGTCACAATTTGCCTTTGACCATGCGCTCGGCGCTGTTCCCCTTGATCGGCGAACGCATCCACGGGCCGATCGGTCACGCCGCCGATATTTTCGCCGTGCTCGGCACCATGTTCGGCATCGCGACCTCGCTTGGCCTCGGCGTCTTGCAGATCAATTCGGGGCTGGCCTTCCTGTTCGGCGCGCCGGAATCGATCATGCTGCAATTAGGCTTGATCGCCGGCATAACCCTGCTGGCGACCGTCTCGGTAGTCTCCGGCCTCGATGTCGGCATAAGGCGCATCAGCGAACTCAATTTACTGCTGGCAGCCGTGCTGGTTCTTTTCGTGTTGATCACCGGGCCGACGTTGTTCCTGTTCAAAGCCATGGTGCAGAACACCGGCGCCTATCTCAGCGACGTCGTCAACCGCAGTTTCAACCTCTATGCCTATGACCCGAAAGGCTGGATCGGCGGCTGGACCATCTTTTACTGGGCGTGGTGGATCGCGTGGTCGCCTTTCGTCGGCATGTTCATCGCCCGCATTTCGCGCGGCCGCACCATTCGCGAGTTCGTAACCGGCGTTCTGGTCGTGCCGGTCGCCTTTACCTTCATCTGGATGACGGTGTTCGGCAACACCGCGATCAGCCTCGACATGGGCGTTCTGCAAGGCGGTATTTCGAAAGCCGTAAGCGCCAGCGTCCCGACCGCTTTATTCACGCTTTTACAGGCGCTGCCGATGACGCAGATCATGTCCGTGGTGGCGACGCTGCTGGTGATCACGTTCTTCGTCACCTCGTCGGATTCCGGGTCGTTGGTCATCGACACCATCACGTCCGGCGGCGCCGCCAACACGCCGGTGTGGCAGCGCATTTTCTGGGCGCTGTCGGAAGGCGTGGTGGCGGCGATCCTGCTGGCCGCCGGCGGCCTGAAGGCCTTGCAGACCGCCTCGATCGCGGCGGCGCTGCCCTTTGCTTTCGTCCTGCTGTTCGTCTGCTACGGGCTGCTGAAAGCGCTTCGGCTGGAATCGCAGCGCAAGCTGACCCGCGATATCCTGCCCGACATGCCCATGCGCGGCGGCGTCTCCATGACATGGCAACAGCGGCTCGCCGGCATCGTCAGCTATCCCGACCGCGCCAAGGCCGAGGCTTTTCTGCGCGACGTCGCAGGCCCGGCGCTCGAAGCGATGTCCCGCGAACTCGACAAGACCGACGCCAAGGCCAATATCGCGCGCGACGACCGCAAGGTCGTGCTTGAGGTCCTGGCCGGCGAAAATGCCGCGCCGTTCAAATACGGCATCTGGCTGCGCCGCTACGATATCCCAAACTTCGGCCTGCAGGAGCCGCCGCGGGGCGAGGCCGCCGACAAGGAAAGCTATTATCGCGCCGAGGTTCATCTGCATGAGGGTGGCCAAGGCTATGACGTGCTGGCCTACACCCAGGAGCAACTCATCGCCGACGTGCTGTCGCACTTCCGCAAGCACATGCACATGCTGCACGTCATCGCCTGAGGCGGGCGTGTGGCCCGGTTTTCCCCAAGGGCCGGGGTGACCGCGCTACCGTTTGCGCGCCGCCCGGCGTAACGTGGCGCATGGCCTCCCCCGCGATTGAACCCTCCGCCCTCGCCGCCGACATTCGCGCGGGTGACCGCGCCATGCTTGCCCGCGCCATTACCTTGATCGAGAGCAAGCGCGCCGATCACCGCCAGACCGCCCATCTGCTGGTCCAGGAACTGCTGCCGCTGACCGGCAAGGCGGTGCGCCTCGGCATCACCGGCGCGCCAGGCGCCGGCAAATCCACCACCATCGATGCGCTCGGCTCAATGCTGACCGCGCAAGGCCACAAGGTCGCGGTGCTGGCGGTCGATCCGTCCTCGAGCCGCACCGGCGGCTCGATCCTCGGCGACAAGACGCGTATGTCCCGGCTCGCGGTCGATCCGAACGCCTTCATCCGCCCCTCGCCCGCCTCCGGTACGCTCGGTGGCGTCGCCGCCAAGACGCGCGAGACCATGCTGCTGTGCGAGGCGGCCGGCTACGACGTCGTCATCGTCGAGACCGTCGGCGTCGGCCAGTCGGAGACCGCGGTGGCCGACATGACCGACTTCTTTCTGGTGCTGATGGTCGCCGGCTCAGGCGACGAATTGCAGGGCATCAAGAAAGGCATCGTCGAACTCGCCGACATGATCGCCATCAACAAGGCCGACGGCGACAACATCGCCCGCGCCAATATCGCCGCCGCCGATTTCAAATCGGCGCTGCATATTCTGGCTCCGCGCACGCTGACCTGGTCGCCGCCGGTCGTGACCTTCTCGGCGCTCAACGGCACCGGCATTGACGGCCTGTGGGCCAAGGTGACCGAGCACAAAGAGAAGATGACCGCTACCGGCGAACTCGCCGAGATCAGGCGCGCGCAGCAGGTCAAATGGATGTGGACCATGCTGGAGGAACGGCTGACCGCTCGGCTGCGCAGCGATCCCACTGTCCGCGCCAAGGTGAAACAGGCGGAGAGCGCGGTGGCGGCCGGAAAGCTGGCGCCGACCTTGGCAGTCGAGGAAATCGCACAACTCCTCGGCGTCTAGCGACGCCGTTTGGGCGCTTCCAGTTCGCCCTTGACCGCAAGCGCCGTCACACCCAAATTGAGGGGGCGAGGACGACCTTGCGATCATCCGATCATCACCGGGGACGGCCCCTCCACAACAGGAGTTGCGGCATGCCTTGGGTAATTCTCATCCTCGCCGGCCTTTGCGAAATCGGCTGGGCCGTCGGCCTGAAATATACCGACGGATTTACAAGACTGTGGCCGAGCGTCGGCACAGTCTTGTCGATGATCGTCAGTATTGTGCTGCTGGGGCTGGCGCTGAAGTCACTGCCGCTGGGCACCGCCTATGCGGTGCGGACCGGCATCGGCATCCTCGGCACTGCCATTCTCGGCATGGTGCTGTTCAGCGAGAGCGTCGATCCGATCAGGCTGGGGTGTATCGGGTTAATCGTGGCGGGGATTGTCGGACTGAAAGTGACGACGGCCTAGAAACATGCCCACCATCCTCATCACCGGCTTCGGGCCTTTCCCCGGCGCGCCGTATAATCCGACCATCCGGCTGGTCGAACGGCTGACGAAGGTGCGTCGGCCGGCTTTGGCCGATATGCGGATTGTCGGCCATGTGTTCGAGACCAGCTATGCCGCGGTCGACCGCGACCTGCCCGCTTTGCTCGAACGCCACAGACCCGACGCGCTGCTGATGTTCGGGCTGGCGGCGCGCACGAAATATATCCGTATCGAGACGCGGGCGCGCAACGCGCTGGCTTTGTTGCCGGATGTCTCCGGCGCGGTGCTGCGGCGGAGCGTGATTGCGCCGGGCGGCCCGCTCGATCGCACGATGCCGGCGCCGCAGCGCCGCCTGCTGGCGGCGGCGCGCACGGCCGGCGTGCCGGTGAAGCTGTCGCGTGATGCCGGGCGCTATTTGTGCAATTACATTTGCTGGCGCGCGAGCGAGACCGGCGGGCCAAGGCTGGCTGCGTTCGTGCATGTGCCTTTGGTCAAAAGGTATCAAAGGCCAACCACACACTCCGTTCATTCCCGCGAAAGCGGGAATCCAGTACTTGGAACCCTGGGTTCCCGCTTTCGCGGGGACGAACGGAGGATAATGTTGTCCGCAGATGACCTGTTTCGCGCCGGACAAAACATACTGGTTGAAATGACCGCGGCAATTCGCCGTTAGCCGTTAACCGGACTTAATCTCTCTGCCGGCAGAATGTTGCCATGCCGCTTCACCGCCGCCATTTGCTGCTCGGATCGCTGGCGACTTTGTTCGCGCAGCCGGCGCGCGCACAAACGCAAAGGCCGCAAGGTCTCGACGCCGCGCAATTCGGCCTGCGCGCTAACGCCGGCGGCGACCAGACGCAACAGTTGCAGCGCGCCATCGACGCCGCGGCGCAAGCCGACAAACCCTTGTGGCTCCCGGCGGGCAACTATCGCAGCGGACCCCTCACCTTGCGCGCCGGCTCCCGCCTGCAAGGCGCGCGCGGCGCGAAGATCGCGCTGACGCGCGGGCCGTCCCTGTTCGCGGCGCAGGACGCCGACGGCGTCGCGCTTACCGGGTTGACGCTCGACGGCAACGGTGTCGCGCTCGGCCGTGACGGCGGCTTGATCAACATGCTTGGCGCCCGCGACCTGCGCATCGCCGATTGCGCAATAACCAACGCTAACGGCAACGCCTTCGGCCTGTTCAAGTGCGGCGGCGCTTTGACCGGCAATACGATCACGAACTCCGCGGAGAATGCGCTCTACGCGCTCGACAGCAACGCGCTCGATATTCACGGCAACACGATATCGAAATCCGGCAATGGCGGCATCCGCATCTGGCAGAGCGCCAAGCGCCATGATGGCAGCATCGTTGCCGATAATATCATCGAGGATACAGAAGCGCGCGGCGGCGGCGACGGACAGAACGGCAATGCGGTGAACGTGTTTCGCGCCGAAGGAGTGATCGTGCGCGGCAACACAATCCGCCGCGCCGCCTTTACCGCGGTGCGCGGCAATGCCGCCTCGCATATCCAGATCCTCGGCAATCAATGTTTCGCGCTCGGCGAGGTGGCGATCTATTCCGAGTTCGATTTCATCAACGCCACCATCGCCGACAATCTGGTCGACGGCGCGGCGCTTGGCGTCGCCGTCACCAATTTCAACGTCGGCGGCCGCGGCGCGGTGGTGCGCAACAACATCATCCGCAACATCGTCAACAAAAGGCCGCAGGGCGGGCCGGATTCGTCCGGCCTCGGCATCGGCGTCGAGGCCGATACTCTGGTCACCGGCAACACCATCGAGAACGCGCGGAGCATGGGCATCGAGATCGGCAGCGGCAAGTATCTGCACAACTGCACCGTGACCGGCAATATTGTGAGAAAGACCGGCATCGGCATCGGCGTGTCGGTCGTGCAGGGCGCGGGCGCGGCGACCATCACCGGCAACCGCATCATCGACGCCACAGCCGGCGCCGTTGTCGGCATGGAGTGGGACAGGCCGGTGACCGGCGATCTGGCGAAAGGCGGCGCGGAGCGGTTTCCGCAGTTACGGGTGAGTGGGAACAGGACGGGCTGAGGGCGGCCATGACCAAAGGGTAATGTGGCCGCCACGTTTACGCCCCGAACCCGCACTACTTCAGATGTCCATGCCGCTCCCCCGCCCGCGACGCCGCACCCTCATGCTCATTATTTTTGCGCTTTTCCTCGCCCCTTTGCTGGCCCGCGCGGCGCTCTATTGGATGAGCGCGGACGGGCGCTCGTGGCGCACCGCCGACTGGTCGTCGACCGGCACGCTGCCGAAGGCCGCCGACCACGCACCGGCGCGGCTCGTCATCTATTCCGGCACCACCGGCGCGTGGAAGGGTATCTTCTCGGTGCACAGCTGGGTGGTGCTCAAGCGCGCCAATGCCAGGACCTGGACCCGCTTCGATGTGGTCGGCTGGGGCACGCCGGTGCGCACCAATGGCTGGCCGGCCGACGGCCGCTGGTACGGTAACGTGCCGGAAGTGATCGCCGATGTGTCCGGCGCGCAAGCCGAGGCGATGATCCCCAAGGTCGAGGCGGCCGTGCGCGATTATACGTATCGCAATGCCGGCGACTATCGCATCTGGCCGGGGCCGAACAGCAACTCGTTCACCGCCGCGGTGTTGCGCGCAGTGCCCGAACTGGGCGCAACGCTGCCGCCGAACGCGGTCGGCCGTGACTTCCGCGACGGTTTCTATGCCGGCTGGACCGACAGCGGCACCGGCGTCGAGATGAACCTCTATGGCCTGGCCGCGCTGAAGGCCGGCTGGGTCGAGGGCGTTGAGGTCAATCTGCTCGGGCTGGTCGCCGGGCTCGATCTGCGCCATCCGGCGGTGAAATTGCCGGGCTTCGGCCGCGTCGGTTTCGACCTGCCGGTTGCCGCCGCAGCGACGCGCTAGAGCTTTTCCGGCTTTGATAGAATCAAAGCCGGGCTCTAGATTCTTATTTGACGCGTTTTCTTCACGCGAACCGGTACCCACTTCGCTCGAAAACGCTACGGACCTCACGATTCGCTCACAGCCATGTGTCCCTGCCGCCCTTGCGGCGGGGTGACGCGACCGGCCGGTTCGTGGCACGTTCGCCACGCAATGCGAGGAAGACAATGCGCGACACTCTGCCCCTGCTCGACAAGATTCCGTTTCCGGCGCTGCGGCGCGGCACGCTCGACACCCTCCAGATCAATGTCGGCTATCGCTGCAACCAGACCTGCTTCCATTGCCATGTGAATGCCGGGCCGAACCGCACCGAAGAGATGGCGGCGGATGTCGCCGAGCTGGCGCTCGACTTCATCGAACGGCGCGGCATCAAGACGCTGGACATCACCGGCGGCGCGCCGGAGCTGAACGCCAATTTCCGCCGCATGGTGACGGGCGCCCGCGCGCTCGGCGTCAAGGTGATGGACCGTTGCAACCTGACCATATTGGAGCAGCCGGGACAGGAAGACCTCGCCGGTTTCCTGGCGGAAAACGCCGTCGAGGTGGTGGCGTCGATGCCGTGTTATTCGCACGACAATGTCGAGGCGCAGCGCGGCAAGGGCGTCTTCGATGTCTCGATCCGCGGCCTGCAAGCGCTCAATGCGCTCGGCTACGGCCGCAACCCGGCGCTGACACTGAACCTCGTCTACAATCCGCTCGGGCCTTCGCTGCCGCCGGGACAAGCGGGGCTGGAAGCCGACTACAAGCGCGTGCTCGGCGACAAGTTCGGCATCGTGTTCAATCAGCTTTACGTGCTGGCCAACATGCCGATCCAGCGCTTCGGTTCAACCTTGGTGACCAAGGGCGAGTTCGACGGCTACCTCAATCTGTTGCAGGACGCGCATCTCGACGCCAATCTTCCCGGCGTCATGTGCCGCAACCTGATTTCGGTCGACTACAAAGGCTATGTCTTCGACTGCGACTTCAACCAGATGCTCGATCTGCCGCTGCCCTATGGCGCCAACAAGCGCGTGCATCTGTCCGACCTGCTCGACGCGGATTTGAGCGACAATCCGATCCGCGTCTCCGGCCATTGCTATGGCTGCACCGCCGGTCAGGGTTCAAGCTGCGGCGGCGCCTTGAAGGAAGCAGCGGAGTGACCCTCGCGGCGGCACTGGCGCAAGAGGCCGGACGTGTCTGTCCGCTCGATTATACCTATGCGCCCGACGTGTTCGCGCGCACGGCGGATTTTTCCGCCGAGACTTTGTACGTCGTCGGCGGCCTGTACGGAAACACGGCGGCGCTGTCGGCGATCAAGGAGATGGCCGCGCGGGAAACCTCCCTGCCGGAGATCGTCTTCAACGGCGACTTCCACTGGTTCGACGCCGAGCCGCGCTGGTTTGCCGCCATCGATAACGGCGTTGCGCCCTATCGCACCATGCGCGGCAATATCGAAACCGAGATCTCCCGCCCCAATGATGTCGGCGCCGGCTGCGGCTGCGCCTATCCGGACAGCGTGTCCGGCGATGTGGTGACACGCTCGAATGATATTCTGGCGCTGTTGCAGAAGGCGGCGCCACAAGAGGCACGGGCGCGGCTTAGCGCGTTGCCGATGCATCTCGTGGCGCAGGTCGGGCCTTTAAGCGTCGGCATCGTGCATGGCGATGCCGCGGCACTGGCCGGCTGGCGCTTCGCGCAGGATGAGCTGGACGATCCGAAGCGGCAGAGCTGGCTCGCCGATGTGCGGGCACGATCAAACGTCGATGTCTTCGCCTCGACGCATACCTGCGCGGCGGCGTTGCGTGATTTCGCCCTGCCCGGCGGCCGGCTGACCATTATCAACAACGGCGCGGCCGGTATGCCGAACTTTGCCGGCAGTCGCAGCGGCGTCATCACCCGCATCGCCACGACGCCCTCGCCGCACCAGCCGCTCTATGGCGCCGTGCGCGACGGCGTTCATATCGACGCGCTGGCGGTCGAATACGACAGCGAGGCCTTCATCGCCCGCTTTAGCGAACGCTGGCCGCCAGGCTCGCCGGCCTACCAGTCCTATTACCAGCGCATCGTCGACGGGCCGGATTATACGATCGCGCAAGCCGGGCCGCGATGACACTCTCTATCATCATGCCGGTGCTGGACGAAGCCGCCGGCATCGTGCCAGCTTTGACGGCGTTGCAGGATTACCGCGCGCGCGGCGTCGACGTCATCGTCGCCGATGGCGGCAGCGCCGATAACACAATCGACCTGGCGCAACCCCTCGCCGACAAGGTGATCAGTTCGCCGCGCGGCCGCGCTGTGCAGATGAACGCCGGCGCGGCCACCGCGCGCGGCGACGTGCTGTTGTTCCTGCATGCCGACACGCGACTCCCCGCCAACGCCGAGCGACTGGTGCTGGACGGACTTACACAATCGAACCGGATCTGGGGCCGCTTCGACGTTCAATTCGACAGCGGCGCATTGCGGCTCGTCGCCGCCAGTATGAACATGCGCTCTCGCCTCACCGGCATCGCCACCGGCGATCAGGCGATGTTCATGACGCGCGCCGCATTCGAGCAGGCCGGCGGTTTTCCGCCGATCGCGCTGATGGAAGACGTTGCGCTATCGGCAAAGCTCAAGCGCCTCGGCCCGCCGCTGTGCCTCGATGCGCGCGTCACCACGTCCGGACAACGCTGGCGCAACAACGGCACGGTGCGCACCGTGCTGCTGATGTGGGGCTTGCGGCTGCGCTTTTTCTTCGGCGCCGATCCGGACCGCCTTGCCCGCACCTATGGCTATCGCTGACAAGGCACCTCACGCCTTCGGCTTCGCCGCCGCCCACAGCGAAGGGCCGACGCGGGCATATTGCACGGGCCGCGGCACATCGGCGCCGAGCGCCCGTGCCGCGTGCCAGCCCCAATGCGGGTCGTCGAGGAAAATGCGCGCCGCGGCGACCAGATCGGCCTTGCCCGACGCCACCACGTCCTCGGCGAAGGCCGGATCGAGAATGGCGCCAACGGCGCGAACGGCGATGCCGGCTTCCTTCTTGATGCGCGCAGCGATGGGTACGTTATAGCCCTGCTCTTGCGGGGTGCGGATTTCGTACTGTGCGCCGCCGGACGAGACGCAGAGGAAGTCGAGGCCCTCGGCCTTCAAAGCCTTGGCAATCGCCACAGCGTCGTCCGGCGTCAGCCCGCCGTCGCGCCAGTCGCTGCCAGTGATGCGCGCCCCTAACGGCACGCCCTTCGGCACGACTGCCCGCACCGCCTTCGCCACCGACAGCGGAAAGCGCAGACGGTTTTCCAGCGACCCGCCATACTGGTCGGTGCGCTTGTTCGAAAAAGGCGACATGAAGCCGTGCATGAGATAGCCGTGCGCCATGTGCAGCTCGATTTCATCGAAGCCGATGCGCAGTGCGCGCTTGACCGAATTGACGAAGGCATCGCGGACACGGGTCAGATCGGCTTCGGTCGCTTCGCGCGGCGTGTGCCACTTGGTCTCGCCCCAGGGCAACGGCGACGCGGCGATGGTCTGCCACGGATCCTGCCCTTCGGTCAGGCCGAGCCCGCCGTCCCATGGCTTCTGCGACGAGGCCTTGCGCCCAGCATGGGCAATCTGGATGCCGAATTTGGCAGTGCCGGCGCGCCGCGCGCTGTTGATGATACGGGCCAAAGCCGCTTCGCTCTCGTCGGAGTAAAGGCCGAGGCAGCCATGGGTGATGCGGCCGTGGCGCTCGACATGGGTGGCTTCAACCACGACCATCGCCGCGCCGGAATTGGCCAGCATGCCGAGATGCATCAGATGCCAGTCATTGGCACAGCCGTCATCGGCGGAATACTGGCACATCGGTGACACAACGAGACGATTGGCGAGCTTGAGGCCCGCCAAGTCGATCGGCGAAAAAAGGATACTGCTCATGAAGGGGGTACTCTGTGGAAGGGAAGCGCTTTAAGCGTCTCAGGGCTTCTGGATGGCGTTCAGGTAATCGATGATGGCACCGACTTCGTCGGCATCATACCGGAATTCCGGCATGTCGGGGTGGCCGGACATGACGCCCTCACCCAATGCCTCTTCCAGCGACTCGATCGGATAGCGGGAGCCCAGCGTCCGGAACGGCGGCGCATCGGCGCGCGGGCTGGCGCCGCTCAGGCCCACGGCGTGGCAACGCCCACAGTCGCGCATCAGCAAGGTTATGCCTTGTTTGTCGGCTTGCGCATGAGACGGCGTCGCCGCGGTTGCGGCCAAAGCCATGACAACAAGGCAACCGGTAAACAGGCAACGGGCAAACATGCTGGCAGATGTCATGCCGCCGGGCGCATCGTGTCGTCGCGGCGAGGCGATTGCGCCGAAGACTCGATCTGAGGCGGCGACTGTACCGCCGACGGATCGACGGGCGGCAGGCCGGCCAGCGCGCGCCATTGCCTGGCGGCGTTGATGACATCGAGCATGCGCATGGCGAAGCGTTCCTGCGAATAGTAGCGCTGCCAGCGGCCGCTGCGGTAAAGCTCTGTGTAGTGGTCGAGGCGACGTTGCGCCAGATCGTGCCATTTAAGCGCGATCTCATCGAGACGTGGTCTGCTGGGCAGAGCCTGCATGGGGGTAGCCCGGTGGTCGAGCGCCGATTCGTCTACCCCCTGATCGTTGCGTGAACGGCAACGACGAACAATCGTACAATGACGACAGCGCACAGCTGTGGATAACACCGCAACTCTAAGCTGATTCGCCAGCGATTCAAAGAGTCTAGGCGGTTCGCCCGCGCCGATTATGGGCTTTTGGCGGCCCTAATCAGGCCGCCGGAGCCTTAGTGTCGGCCTCGCGCTTGGCCAAGTGACCGAGGATTTCGGCGCCGCGATTGGCCGCCGGCAGGCCGCGAAACAGGAAACACAGGCTGATCACCGCCTGCATTTCCTCCCAGCTAGCGCCGGCCCGGCGGGCGGCAATGGCGTGCAACTGCGCGGCGTCGCTCATGTCCATCAGCAGCATGCCGAACAGCATGAGCTGCGCGGTCTTGGTATCGAAGCACTTGGGATACATCGCGTGCTCGCGCATCTTCTCCTGCATGTCGAGCAGCACGGGATCGAGCGCACCGGTGACCGCCATGCGCGCCTCGATGCGCGGCGGCACGAAGCCAAGAAGATCACGGTAGATGGCGTTACGTTCCTCAAGCGTGGCCTCGGTATCGGCGTAAGGGCCAATACTGTTGCGCACGATATTGGCATCGATCCGGGGCGGCAGGGACATGAAGAACTCCTCGACGATTGAACCTGAAAGGCGGCCGTCTCACGACAGCGAAGCGATGGCTTCCTTGAGCACTTCGGGAGCCTTGGTGACGTCGCCGGCTACATTGGGCGTGGCGTATTCGATGAAACTGTCGGGCAGCGTGGCGCCCCAATAGGTGCCGGTGCCGCGCTCTTCCTCGTTCCAGGTCACCGGCTCCCAGTCCGGCGCCACGACAAGGAAGCTCGACGAATAGACCTCGACGCGATTGCCGCCCGGCTCGTATCTGTAGAGATAGAAGCCCTGCGAGTTGTTGTGCTTGGAGGGACCGGCTTCGATGAAAATGCCGGCCTCGCTCAAAATGTCGGCGGCGCGCATGACGTCATCGCGGTTGTCGACCCATAGCGAGAAGTGATGCAAGCGGCCATGCGCGCCCTTGACGTCGACGACATAGGCCAACTGATGATGAATCGCGGTCGGGCTCATCCATGAGCCGATCTCGGTCTTACCGTTGTCGAAGCGCACCTGCTCGCGCAACTGGAAGCCGAGCAGGTCCTGCGCGAATTTGCGGTTGGCCTCGACATCCTTGGCGAGCAGCGCCAGATGATCGATGCGGCGCACGCCGGCGCCACGGCCGGTGAATTTCTGCGGCAGGTTCTTCAGGCTCGATTTCAATTCCGGCGGCGCGACGAATTTCTGCTCTTCGTAATAGATTTCCATGACGTGGCCGTCGGGATCGTGGAAGCGGTAGGAACGGCCGCGGCCGTAATCGCCATTGCTCCAGCCGATGCCCAAGCCCGCCTCTTCGATCGCCTTGGCGCGGCGCTCCAGCGCCTGCGGGCTGGCGGTACGCCAGGAGATGCAGCCGGGGCCGGGTTGCGCCGCTTCAGTGAGCTTGAGCGTCGACGTGGCGTAATCGCCATAGCCGCGCAGATAGACCGACTGGCCGGCCGTGTGCACCGGCTCCATGCCGAGAAGATCGCGGAAATACCAGAGGCTTTGCTCGGGCTTCGGCGTCAGCAATTCCACGTTGCCGAGATGCGCGATATCGTGGATCGGCTCTGACTGTTCCGGCATGCCCGCCTCCTTGGTTACTCCCGTAACCAATTTGCGCGCGGCGGCGGGCGGTGGCTTTGATCTAGCGCAAACCGACGGGCGCTAAAGCTTGATGCGCAGCCTGGCGGCGAGTTCACCAACGATGCCGCGGCGGAACAAAAGCACGCAGGCGACGAAGATCACGCCCTGAATGACCAGCACCCACTGCCCAACCTGCGCCAGGTAGTTCTGCATGGCGACGACAATGACAGCGCCGACCACCGGTCCGAACACGGTGCCGAGGCCGCCGACCAGCGCCATCAGCACGACCTCGCCCGACATCGGCCAGTCGACATCGGTGAGCGAAGCCAATTGAAAGACGATCGCCTTGGTGCCGCCGGCAAGGCCGGCAAAAGTGGCCGACAACACGAAGGCGATCAATTTGTGGCGGTCGGTTTTGTAGCCGAGCGAAATGGCGCGCGGCTCGTTCTCGCGGATCGCCTTGAGCACCTCGCCGAACGGCGAATGGATAATACGATAGATGGCCAGAAATCCGCCGAGAAAGATCACAAGCACGGTGCCGTACATGGCCAGCGGCTGGCCGAGGTCGATAAGGCCGAAGAGATAGCCGCGCGGCACCGACTGGATGCCGTCCTCGCCGCCGGTGAAGGGCGCCTGCACTGCGAAGAAGTACATCATCTGCGCGAGAGCCAGCGTGATCATCGCGAAATAGATGCCTTGGCGGCGAATGGCGAGCGAGCCGGCGACGAGGCCCAGCACCGCCGCGGTGAGAGCCCCGGCGAGGATTGCGAATTCCGGATTGAAACCTAGAACCTTGGCGGCATAGGCACTGACATAGCTCGCCCATCCGAAATAGAGCGCATGGCCGAACGACAGCAGACCGACGTAGCCGAGCAGCAGATTGAAAGCGCAGGCGAACAGCGCAAAGCATAAAGCCTTCATCAGGAACAGCGGATAAATGAACACCGGCGCGATCAGCAGCAGCGCGACCATCACGGCAAAGGCGATGACCTCGCTGCGCGACCGGGCCGGCATCGTGACAACGGACATGGGCGTTGCGGCTGTGGTCATGTCACGCTCTCCGTCCGAACAGGCCGGCCGGCCGGATCAACAACACGATCGCCATGATGATGAAGATCACGGTATTCGAGGCTTCCGGGAAAAACACCTTGGTCAGCCCTTCGATTACACCGAGCCCGAAGCCGGTCACGATAGCGCCGAGGATCGAGCCCATGCCGCCGATCACCACCACGGCGAACACGACGATGATCAGGTGCGAACCCATTTGCGGGCTGACGCTGTAGATCGGCGCGGCCATCACCCCGGCAAGCGCGGCAAGCGCCACGCCGAAGCCGTAGGTCAGCGTGATCATGCGCGGCACGTTGATGCCGAAGGCGCGCACCAGCGACGGATTTTCCGTCGCCGCGCGCAGATAGGAGCCGAGCTTGGTGCGCTCGATCACAAACCAGGTGACAATGCAGACCGTGAGTGACGCCACGATCACCCAGGCGCGATAATTGGGCAGGAACATGAAGCCGAGATTCTGTCCGCCCTGCAGCGCGGCGGGGACGCGGTACGGCAGGCCGGACGAACCGAAATAATTACGGAACAGGCCCTCGATGATGAGCGCAAGGCCAAAGGTGAGCAGCAGTCCATACAGATGATCGAGCTTGTACAACCGCTGCAGCAACAGCCTTTCGATCACCACGCCGAAGGCGCCGACCATAATCGGCGCCACCAGCAGCGCGATCCAGTAATTCAGGCCGACAAAGTTGAGCAGGAAAAACGCCGCGAAGGCGCCCATCATGTACTGGGCGCCATGCGCGAAGTTGATGATGTTCAGCATGCCGAAGATCACCGCCAGCCCGAGGCTGAGCAATGCGTAGAACGAGCCGTTGATCAGCCCGATCAGAAGCTGGCCGAACAAGGCCTGCGACGGTATGCCGAAAATCTCGAACATGCGGTGTCTCTCTTATCCCTCCCCAACGTTGGGGAGGGCGGATCGTCGCAAAGCAAGCCAGGCGAAGGGGCAGCCTGAAAACTAAAGGAGCCCGTCACCCGACTTCCTCGCAAGAGCTCGGAAGTCACCCTCTCCCCGCTTGCGGGGAGAGGGAAGTAAGCAAGTTAGCCCTTCACCAGCGGGCAGGCGCCGTCCTTGAGCGGCCGGAACGCCTCTTCCGCCGGAATGGTGGCGCGGACCTTGTACAGATCCCACGGGCCCTTCGACTCGGACGGCTTCTTGACCTCGAACAGATACATCGGATGGATCTTGCGGCCATCCTGACGGATCGTGCCCTTGCCGAACAGCTTGTCGTCGGTCGGCATCGACTTCATCTTCGTCACCACCGCGGCGCCGTCGGAATCGCTCTTCAGTTCGGCAACCGCCTTCAGATAATGCGTGACGGCGGAATAGACGCCGGCCTGCACCATGCTGGGATAGAGACCCTTGTTGCGCGCCGCGAATTTCTTGGCGAACTCGCGGTTGGCGTCGTTCATGTCCCAGTACCAGGCTTCGGTGAACACCAGCCCCTGTGCCGTCTCAAGACCGAGCGCCTTGATGTCAGTCAGGAAGATCAGCAGCGCGGCGAGATTCTGCCCGCCCTTGACGATGCCGAATTCCGCCGCCTGCTTGATCGCGTTGGTGGTGTCGGCGCCGGCATTGGCCAGACCGATGATCTGCGCCTTCGACGACTGCGCCTGCAGCAGGAAGGACGAGAAGTCGGTGGCCGGGAACGGATGGC
Organism: Rhizobium sp. Q54; assembly: GCA_945870035.1. Lineage (GTDB taxonomy): Bacteria > Pseudomonadota > Alphaproteobacteria > Rhizobiales > Xanthobacteraceae > Pseudolabrys. The sequence continues at coordinate 41,618 of CAMBQQ010000005.1, forward strand.
GCACCTTGCCGAGCACCTTGCCGCCGTTCTTTTCAACGACCGCGGCAGTGTCGCGCTCGAGCGCGTGGCCGAAGGCGTAGTCGGCGGTCAGGAAGAACCAGTTCTTGCCGCCGGTCTTCACGATCGCATTGCCGGTGCCGTTGGCGAGCGCCCAGGTGTCATAGGTCCAGTGCACCGTAGTCGGCGCGCACTTGTCGCCTGTGAGGTTGGACGCCGCAGCGCCCGAGATCAGGAACACCTTGTTCTTCTGGCGCACGATTTCGTTGACCGCGAGCGCGACCGACGAGGTCGGCACGTCGACGATGACGTCGACCTTATCGACGTCGATCCACTGCCGCACGACGTTGGAGCCGACGTCCGGCTTGTTCTGGTGATCGGCGCCGACGATCTCGACCTTGAGACCCTTGGCGGCGGCGCCGAAGTCCTCAACCGCCATCTGTGCGGCGACGACCGAACCCGGACCCGCCAGATCGGCGTAGGTGCCCGACATGTCGTTCATGACGCCGATCTTGACGACGCCATCGCTCACCTGCGCGTGCGCCGCTCCGGCGGCGAACACAGCCGCGAAAGCGACCGTACTTAATAGACGTTTCATAGCATCCCTCCTTGTTATCGTGCCCGACGGGCACATTCTTAAACTCCGAGATAGTCGTGCAGCTTCTCGATATTGGCGTCCAGTTCGGCATTGGCGAACTGATCGATGATACGCCCGTGCTCCATGACGTAGTAGCGATCCGCCACGGTCGAGGCGAAGCGGAAATTCTGTTCGACCAGCAGGATGGTGAAACCCTGCTCCTTCAGCGACCTTATAGTCTTGCCGATCTGCTGGATGATGACAGGGGCAAGACCTTCGGTCGGCTCGTCGAGCAGCAGCAGCCGCGCGCCGGTGCGCAAAATGCGGCCGATCGCCAGCATCTGCTGTTCGCCGCCGGACAGCTTGGTGCCCTGGCTGGAGCCGAGACGCTCTTTAAGATTTGGGAACAGGTCGAAAATCTGCGCGAGCGACAACCCGCCCGGCCGGATCACCGGCGGCAGCAGCAGGTTTTCCTCGACATTGAGGCTGGCGAAGATGCCGCGCTCTTCCGGGCACAATGCAATGCCGGCGCGCGCGATCTGGTTGGACATCATGCCGATCAGTTCCTGGCCCTCGAAGCGCACCGAGCCGGTGCGCTGCGTGACGATGCCCATGATCGATTTCATGGTCGTGGTCTTGCCCGCGCCGTTGCGGCCGAGCAGCGTCACGACCTCGCCTTCGCGCACGTCGAAATTGACGCCGTGCAGGATGTGGGATTCGCCGTACCAGGCTTGCAGGTCCTTGACCGAAAGCAGCGGGGCGGTGACGTCAAGCATGTCCGACACCCATATAGGCTTCGCGCACTTCCGGGTTGTTCGACACCGTCGCGTAGTCGCCTTCGGCCAGCACGCGGCCGCGCGTTAAAACAGTGATCGTGTCCGACAAGTCGGCAACAACAGAAAGATTATGCTCGACCATCAGAACAGTGCGGTTGGCGGCGACGCGCTTGATCAACTGCGAAATGCGCTCGATATCCTCATGGCCCATGCCGGCGGTCGGCTCGTCGAGCAGCAGCATTTCCGGATCGAGCGCCAAAGTGGTGGCGATTTCGAGCGCGCGCTTGCGGCCGTAAGGCAGTTCGACCGCGTTCCAGTTGGTAAATTCAGTCAGACCAACGTCGGCAATCAGTTCCATCGCTCTATCATTGTATTGATCGAGCACGGCGCGCGAACGCCAGAAGTCCATCGAATTGCCGCGCAGCCGCTGCAAAGCGATGCGGACATTTTCCAGAACGGTCATGTGCGGGAAAACGGCCGATATCTGAAACGAACGCACCAGCCCGAGCCGCGCGACATCGGCCGGCTGCATGTCGGTAATGTTTTGTCCCTTGAAGACGATGCGGCCGCGCGTCGGGCTCAGGAACTTGGTCAGGAGATTGAAGCAGGTGGTCTTGCCGGCGCCGTTCGGTCCGATCAAGGCATGAATGCTGCCGCGCGCAACGCGAAGATCGACCCCGCCGACGGCGGCAAATCCGGCGAACTCCTTGGTCAAATCCTCGGTTTCAAGGATAATTTCCGCACTCATAACCCAGCGTTCCCCTCAGCGCTTGTTCTGAGCAACGGTGACGGTTGCCGGCTGGCGTCTAAGGGGGTGTTATTTCATATCGTTCGTCAGATGAAAATAGCCGAATGCAGCCCGCGATGCCCACAGTTCGGGCACTGCAGGCCGCATGACAAAATTTGCGGCAATCGACGCAACGCCGATCAGGCCGATTTGAACTTTTTAGCCAGCGCGTCGGCGTTCTTGGCGAGCAAGCCAACATCGGAACCGACGGCGACGAACAGATAGCCCCAGTCGATATAGCGGCGCGCTTCGTCCTCATTGCCGGTGAGGATACCGGCCGGCACGCCGATCGCGGTCAGCCGCTCGACCGCGTTCTTCATCGCGGCCTGCACGTCGGCATGCTGCGGATTGCCGACATGGCCAAGCGAAGCGGCCAGATCGGATGGGCCAATGAAAACGCCATCGACGCCGTCCACCTTGGCGATGGCTTCGATCTGCGCCAGCGCCTGACCGGTTTCGACCTGCACCAGCACGCAGATTTCATCATTGGCCTTGGTCAGGTAACCGGGGACGCGGCCATAGCGCGAGGCGCGCGCCGCGACCGAGACGCCGCGAATGCCGTGCGGCGGATAACGCGTCGCGGCGACGGCGGCTTTCGCCTCCTCGACATTCTGCACATAGGGAATGAGCAAAGTCTGCGCGCCGATGTCGAGGCAACGCTTGATGATGACGGCATCGTTCCAGGCCGGACGGACGATGGCGGTCGCGGTGCCAAGTTCCATCGCCTGCAATTGTGACAGCAGGTCGGGAATTTCGTTCGGCGAATGCTCGGTGTCGAGCAGCAGCCAGTCGAAGCCGGAGTCGGAACAGATCTCGGCGCCGATATTGCTGCACAGCGACTGCCAAAAACCGATCTGGAGCTTCCTGGCCTTGACGCCAGCCTTGAATGCGTTGCGCCTGAATTCCGGCATAGTTTCTTCCCCTCGATTTTTTTGATCGGCGCTAGATAACTAGATGAACTGAATGGCGATGCCGCCGAGCGGCCCGTAGTCGGCGTGGATGGTATCGCCCTTTTGCGCGAACACAACGCGGGTGAACGATCCGGCCAGCACGATATGGCCAGGCTCGAGCGCATGGCCGAGCTGGCATATCTTGTTGGCAAGCCAGGCAACGCCGAGCGCCGGATGGCCGAGCACGCCGGCGGCAAGTCCGGTCTCCTCGATTTCGGAATTCTTGTACATGATGCCGCCAACCCAGCGCAGGTCGACGTCCAACGGGCCGACCGGACGGCCGCCAAGCGCGATGCCGGCGGCGGCGCCGTTATCGGCGACTGTGTCGACGATCTTGCGCGGATCGGCCAGCCGCGCATCGACGATCTCGATCGCCGGAATGACATATTCGGTGGCGCGCAGCACATCGGCCAGGCCGACGCCCGGCCCTTCCAGTCTCTTGCCCATGACGAAGGCCAGTTCAACCTCGACGCGCGGCTTGCAGAAATTGGCGTGCAACACCTTGGCGCCGTCGCCGATCATCTGGTCGTCGAGAATGTAGCCGTAGTCCGGCTCATCGATCATCGACGAGCGCTGCATCGCTTTGGACGTGAGACCGACCTTGTGGCCGATGAGTTTGGCGCCGGCCGCGATCTTGCGGCGCGCGACCTCGGCCGAGATCGCATAGGAGTCGTCGATGGTGATCGCGGGGAATGTCTGCGAGAAAGGCGTGGCCTGTTTATGCTCCTTCTGGGCGTTTTCCAGAATATCGGCGCATTTTTTGCGATCGGCATCAGACAGCATGGACGTTTCCCCCGTGTTTCGTGTCGTCTAGCGCCTCCCGCGGGAAATGAAAATGGGGCGAGCGCTGCTTTCGTTGCGAAGCAGCCTTGCGCGAAACGGGCGCGGCACCGCCGTCAATAATGCGGCGGCGGCGGGTCCGGCACCTCGCCGCCCCCGGCTGACGCCTGCGCCTCCTGCACCTGCTCGACCAGCCGCACCACTTGCCGGTTGAGCGCCTCCAACTGCTTCCACTGGGCGGCCAGGGCCTCGCTGAGGTCCTCGATGGCGCGCTCCTGATGCGCCCGGCCCATTTCGAGCGCCTCGACCCGCGTCCGCAACGTTTCGACGTCGTCCATGGCTCAACCCCGTTTTTTGACGCTTAGGTGCATTGCGGCGGACCATATCGCACCCGCAGCAAAAGTCTGAAATACTGCTGCCGGAACGGGAGAGCACATGACTTTCGATACCATTATCCGCGGCGGCACAGTGGCGACCGCGTCCGACACCTTCGCCTGCGATGTCGGCATCAAGGGCGGGAAAATCACCGCGCTGGGCAGCGATCTGGGCGAAGCCGCCGAGGTGGTTGACGCCACCGGCCTCCTGGTGCTGCCCGGCGGGATCGACAGCCATGTGCATATCGCCCAGCCGTCCGGCCCCGGCATCGTCATGGCCGACGATTTTGCCTCCGCGACCCGCTCGGCCGCCTTCGGCGGCAATACGATGGTGCTGCCCTTTGCCATGCAGCAGAAGGGCGAGAGCCTGCGCGAGGTGGTGAAGGCGTATCACCAGAAAGCCGACGGCCAGTGCTACATCGACGTGTCGTTTCATCTCATCATCGCCGATGCCTCGGACGCCGTGCTCGGCCAGGAACTCCCTGCCCTGGTTCATGACGGCTACACCTCGTTCAAGGTGTTCATGACCTATGAGGGTTTAGCTCTGTCCGACATGGAAATGCTCAAGGTGATGAGCGTGGCGCGCGAGACCGGCGCCATGGTGATGGTGCATGCCGAGAATTACGACGCCATCCGCTTTCTCACCGATCGGCTTGAGCAGGCCGGCAAGACCGAGACGAAGTATCACGGCACGTCGCGGCCGATCGCGGTCGAGCGCGAGGCGACGCACCGCGCTATTTCGCTTGCCGAGTTGATTGATGTGCCGATCATGATCGTGCATGTCTCGAACCGCGAGGCGATGGACGAGATCGCGCGCGGCCGCGCCCGCGGCCTGAAGATCTATGGCGAGACCTGCCCGCAATATCTGATGCTGACCGAGAGCGACATGGACGGCCTCAATATGGAGGGCGCGAAATATGTCTGCTCGCCTCCGCCGCGCGACAAGGAAAGCCAGCAGGCGTGCTGGGAGGGTTTGCAGCAAGGCATCTTCTCGCTGTTTTCGTCCGACCACTGCCCGTTCCGCTACGACGATCCCGAAGGCAAGCTGAACCCGAAGGGCCGCACCAGTTTCCGCTGGGTGCCAAACGGCATTCCCGGCGTCGAGACGCGGCTGCCGATCCTGTTTTCCGAAGGTGTCAGCAAAGGGCGGCTGACTTTGAATGAGTTCGTCGCGCTCTCCGCGACCAACCACGCCAAGACCTACGGGCTGTATCCGAAGAAGGGCACCATCGCAGTCGGCTCGGATGCCGACATCGCGCTGTGGGATCCGAAGCGCCAGGAAACGATCTCGCAAACGCTGATGCACGGCGGTTCGGATTACACGCCCTATGAAGGTATCTCCGTGAAAGGTTGGCCGGTGGCGACTATGGTGCGCGGCAAATTCGTCGTGCGCGATGGCAAACTGGTCGGCAAACTCGGCGGCGGCGATTATGTGCCGCGAGACAAAAGCGAATTGGCGAAGCCGCGCACTGCGACGGCCTAGACACGATCAAGCCCAAGCCGGTCTTTCGCAGCGTTTACTCCCCGGTGCCCTTCGCGTAGCCTGACGATCCGATACCGGAGACCTGCGATCATGGACGAGTTTTTCATTTTCATCGGCGCACTTGTCTTTGCCGTCCTGATTACCGTTTATTTCGGCGTCAAGACGGTGCCGCAAGGCTTCCAATGGACCGTCGAAAGGTTTGGCCGTTATCACAAATCTCTATATCCCGGCCTCAATCTGATCATCCCCTTTATCGACCTGATCGGCCGCAAGATCAACGTCCAGGAATCGGTGCTGGAAATTCCAAGCCAGCCGGTCATCACCAAGGACAACGCCTCGGTGATCGTCGATGGTGTCGTATTCTTCCAGATCCTCGATGCCGCTGCCGCCGCCTATCAGGTACAGAATCTTGAACAGGCCATCGTCAACATCACGATGACCAATATCCGCACCGCGATCGGCGCGCTCGACCTCGATGAAACATTGTCGAAGCGCGATGAAATCAACCACCGTCTGCTGCAGGTGTTGGATTCCGCCACTGCCCCCTGGGGCACGAAGATCACCCGCGTTGAACTCAAAGACATCAGCCCACCACAGGATGTCGTTGCCTCGATGGCCAAGCAGTTGACCGCCGAACGCCAAAAGCGCGCCTCGGTGCTGCTGGCCGAGGGCATCAAGCAATCGGAAATTCTCAAGGCGGAAGGCGAGAAGCAGTCGCAGATTCTCGCCGCCGAAGGCCGGCTCGCGGCCGCCAACAAGGACGCCGAAGCCCGCGAGCGCCTGGCGTCGGCGGAAGCGATGGCGACCAAGGTCGTATCGGAGGCCGTCGAAGGCGGCAACGTGCAGGCTCTCAACTATTTCATCGCGCAGAAATACGTCGAGGCGATGCAGGCGATCGGCGAGTCGACGAATTCCAAGCTGGTGCTGATGCCGTTGGAAACCACAGGCCTGGTCAGCAGCATTGCCGGCATCGCTGAAATCGCCAAGGACAGCCTGGCGCAAGTGACGAAGAAAACCTGAGGGCCGACATGAACCCCTGGATCTGGGCGACAGGCGCACTTGTAGCGGCGGTGCTCGAGATCGTCGTGCCCGGCGCCTATCTGATCTGGATCGCGGCCGGCGCTGCGATCACGGCCGTGATCAGCTTTGCGTTCGGCCTCGCCTTGGCGGCGCAATCGATTGTCTTCGTCATCGCCAGCAGCGTCGCCTGCGTCATTGGCTATTTCGTCTATCAAAAACTGATCAAGCCCGCCGCCGGCGATGCGCCGCTCAACCAGCGCGGACTGGACATGATCGGCGCACACGGCATCATCTTTGAAGCGATCGTCAACGGCCAGGGCAAGGTCAGTCTTGGCGACAGCGTGTGGCTTGCCGAAGGTCCGGACATGCCTGTCGGCTCAGCGGTCGTGGTGACCGGGCTGCGCGGCACGATTGCCATCGTCGCGGCTCGCTAGCCAGCAGAGGAGCATGAAATGACCGCCTACGTCATTTTCGACGTCGACATCCGCGACCCCGCGAAATATCAAGAATTCATGGCAGGCGTGAAGCCGGCGCTGGAAGCGGCGGGCGCCAAGTATCTGGCGCGCGGCGGCGCCCACAAGGTGTACGAAGGCGACTGGACGCCACGCCGCATCGTGCTGCTGGAATTCCCCGACGTTGCCGCGTGGGAGACGTTCTACAACGGCTCGACCTATCAAGGCCTCAAGCACATCCGTGACGCCTGCTCGTCGGCGCGGCTGGTCAGCGTAGAAGGTTTGTAGAGATCGTTCCCGACGGCACTCTCTAGCGCGACCCCAGCTTGCGATTGACCCAGCCGAGAAATCTGGCCAGCGGCCCGCGCAGGAACGGCAGATCAAGCGCCAGCAGCGCCAGGCCGAGCGGCACCATCCAGAAGCCGAGGATCGGCAGAAAGCCGACGACGCCGCCGGCCATCAGCGCGACCGCCAGCGGCACACGCAGCCAGACCGCGCCCGGCCGGCGGACAAGGTCGAGCGGGCGCGACATCCAGTCCGGCAGATGGGTTTGCAGACGGTCGATTTCGCCGTGCAGATCGTCCTTCGCGGTCATGCGCGAACAAGCGCAATGACCGCGGAATGGTTCCGTTCGTCCGGCTGCGTCGCCTAATGCTTCAGCTTCGGGTCGACCGCGAACTTGGCTTCGGTGCTCTTGGTGATCTCGTCGAGCGACACGTCCGGCGCCAGTTCGATCAAGGTCATCCCCGAGCCTTTGCGGTCGATGGTGAAGACACCCATGTCGGTGATCACCATATCAACGACGCCGGCGCCGGTCAGCGGCAGATCGCACTTGTGCAACAGCTTGGCCGAGATGCTGCCGTCCTTGTTCTTGGCGGTGTGCTCCATGATCACGACCACCTTCTTGACGCCGGCGACCAGATCCATGGCGCCGCCCATGCCCTTGACCATCTTGCCGGGGATCATCCAGTTGGCGAGATCGCCGTTCTCCGCCACCTGCATCGCGCCGAGCAGCGCAATGTCGATATGGCCGCCGCGGATCATCGCGAACGAATCGGCCGAGGAGAAAAAGCTGGTGGTCGGAATTTCGGTCACGGTCTGCTTGCCTGCGTTGATCAGGTCCGGGTCCTCGTCGCCCTCGTAGGGGAACGGGCCGAAGCCAAGCATGCCGTTCTCGCTTTGGAGCTGAACGCTCATGCCGTCGGGAATGTAATTCGACACCAAAGTCGGAATGCCGATGCCGAGATTGACGTAGAAACCGTCGCGCAATTCCTTGGCGGCGCGCTCTGCCATTTGGTCGCGTGTCCAGGGCATGATCAGACCTCCTCACCGGTGGCGGCGGCGGGGACGCGCTTGCGCACCGTGCGTTGTTCGATGTGTTTCTTGGCGTCGGGAACGTGGATCAGGCGCTGCACGAAAACGCCGGGCGTGATGATGTGGTCGGGATTGATCTCGCCCGGCCGCACCAGGTGTTCGACCTCGGCGACGGTGACCTTGCCGCAGGTCGCCATCATCGGATTGAAGTTACGCGCGGTCTTGCGATAGACCAGATTGCCTTCGTGGTCGCCCATCCAGGCATGCACGATCGCCAGATCGGCAACGATACCCCGCTCCATGATGTATTTCTCGCCGTCGAACTCGCGCTCTTCCTTGCCCTTGGCGATGTCGGTTCCGGCGCCGGTGCGGGTAAAGAAGGCGGGAATGCCCGCCCCGCCCGCGCGCAGCCGCTCGGCCAAAGTGCCCTGCGGGTTGAATTCGATTTCCAGCTCGCCGGCCAGATATTGCTGGGCGAATAATTTGTTCTCGCCGACATAGGAGGCGATCATTTTCTTGACCTGCCGGGTTTCGAGCAACAGGCCGAGGCCGGCGCCGTCGACGCCGGCATTATTCGACGCGACCGTGAGGTTTTTCACGCCACTGTCGCGGATGGCCATGATGAGCACTTCGGGAATGCCGCAGAGGCCGAAGCCGCCACAGGCGATCAACATTCCGTCCTTGAGGACGCCGGCAAGCGCTGCGGCGGCGTCGGGATAGACCTTCTTCATGTAATTCCTACCTAAACCCCGGGTCCGATATTCCGGGACGATTTCTACATGGTCTTTCGCACCTGCGAAAGGTCCAGAAAAGACGTCACGGCCAAATGTTATTGCTGCGGCGGCGTGATGTCGCGCACCGGATTGCGCGGCCGCGCCGGGGCCTCCGGCGCAGGGACCGCCGCCGGCGCCGGCGCCGCGGCCGGGGCGGCCGGACCGGCCAGCCGCGTCGGCAGCGGCAGGCCGTGCGGATAATAGGTCCAGGCGACGAAAAACACCGCGAACAGGATCGCCGACAGAACGGCCGACGTCCCGCGGCTGGCAAAGCCAATCAGGTTGCCGATGCCGCTGGCGACAAAGGCGAGAGCGGCCAGCACCAGCACATAGAACCAGTCCACCTGGGCAAGATCGATCGGCATGTCTGACATTGTCGCAATCCTCAAATTCGTTCGCCGCCGCGCGCGATCCTAACGCGTTTGGCACTCGCCTGCCACAGGGCCCACCATGCGGGGCAACCATTCAAAAACTTTAGCCTATTCGCGACACGCGCTATATACCCGCGCCATGACAAAGGTTCTGATCCTCAGCGAAGTCCAGGAAGCGATGCAGGCACGCTACAAGACGATGCTGCTCGAGCGCTTCCCGCAACTCACCATCAACGTCGTCGGCCATCATGACGATGTCGGCCCCTATATCGCCGACACCGATGCGCTGCTGTGTTTCTCGCCGCCGATGGCCGATCATGTCGTGCGCGACGCGCCCAAGCTGAAATGGATCCAGGCGCTCGGCACCGGCGTCGACAACATCGTCGACCTGCCATCGCTCGGCAAGGATGTGGTGGTCACCAACATCCGCGGCATTCATGGCGCGCCGGTGTCAGAGACGACCATCGCTTTCATGCTGTCGCTGGCGCGCGATATGCCGCGCTCGGTGCGCGCGCAGGACAACAGCACATGGGATCGCTGGCCGGCGCAACTGCTCGCCGGCAAGACCGTCGGCATTCTTGGCGTCGGCCTGATCGCCGAATATCTGGCGCCGCTCTGCAAGGCCTTCGGCATGACGACCATCGGCTTCAGCGGCACGCCGCGGCCGACGCCGGGCTTCGACCGCATGGTCAACCGCGACGACCTGGTCGCGGTCGCGCCCGAACTCGATTTTCTGGTCGCGCTCATCCCGATGAGCGCGGAAACCCGCAACATCGTCGGCGCCAAGGTTTTCGCCGCGATGAAGCCTTCGGCCTATCTCGTCAACGTCGCGCGCGGCGGCGTGGTCGATGAGCCGGCCTTGATCGCGGCTTTGGAAAGCGGCCAGATCGCCGGCGCCGGGCTCGATGTGTTTTCGCAGGAGCCGCTGCCGTCCGACAATCCGTTGTGGAAGACCAGGAACGTCACCATCTTCCCGCATCTCGGCGGTTATTCGGAAGGCTACGAAGACCGCGCCATGCCAACCATCGAAGCCAACATGGCCAAATTCTTGAGCGGCGATCTTGATAAGATGATCAATATCGTGCGCAAACCGGCATCCTGGGGAGTTTAGACCATGGCCTTTTCCGAGCGTCTCAACGCGCCGATCTCCACCGCCGAACTGGAGCGCCGCTGGAAGGCCACACGCGAGATGATGGAGCGCGAGAAAATCGACGTTCTCGTCATGCAGAACAACAACGACCACATGGGCGGTTATGTGCGCTGGTTCACCGACATTCCGGCGACCAACGGCTATCCGAACACCGTCATATTTCCGCGCGACGATGAGATGACCGTGGTCTGCCAGGGGCCGTTCGGCGGCGTCGAGACATCCGGCGATGACGGCGTCTGGCGCGGCGTCAAGCAGGTGCTGACCACGCCGAGCTATGCCTGCGCCTATTATACCGAGCCCTACGATCCGGAACTGGCCTGCAAGGCGCTGGAGCCCTACGCCGAAGCAACCATCGGTTTTGTCGGCGCCTATCAGATGTCGGCGGCGATGAGCACTTATGTGCGGCGCAAGTTCTCCAAGGCGCGGCACGTCGATGCCTCCGATCTCGTCGACCGCATCAAGGTATTCAAGAGCCCGGAAGAAATGGAATTGATCAGGCGCACCGCGGCGATGCAGGACGGCGCCATGCGCGCCGCCTTCGCCGCGATCAAGCCCGGCATGCGCGATGTCGAAGTCGCCGCCGTCGCGCAAGCCTACAGCCTGTGTCATGGCAGCGAGATGGGCATCTATCTGTGCGCGTCGATGCCGCTCGGCAAACCGTCGCGCTTCGGCAACCGCAACATGCAGAACCGCGTCATCGAGAAAGGCGACCAGTTCGTGCTGCTGGTCGAGGACAACGGACCGGGCGGCATGTACACCGAGCTGGGCCGCTCCTGCGTCGTCGGCGGCAAGGTGCCGCAGGCGATGAAGGACGAACTGGCCTTCTGCATCGAGTCGCGCCAGGTCACGCTCGACCTCCTGAAACCCGGCACGCCGAGTAAGGCGGTCTGGGACGGTTTCAACGCCTTCATGCGCAAAAATGGCCGGCCGATGGAATCCCGCCTCTATTGCCATGGCCAGGGCTACGACATGGTCGAACGCCCGCTGGTACGCAGCGACGAGCCGATGACCATCGAAAAGAACATGAACATCGTCGTCCATCCGACCTATATCCACGCCGGCTACAGCAACTGGCTGTGCGACAACTATCTGATCGGCGACAACGGCCCGGGCGAGCGCCTGCACAAGTTCCCGGAGGAGATCATCGAGGTTGGCTAGGCTGCCCCGATCCGCCCTGCCGTTTTTATCGGCTTGACCGGATTTGCCGGCAGAGTCAGGTTCTCCCCCACCAAAGGAGAACTTTCATGAACAAGACGATTTTTTCGGCCGCATTGGCCGGCCTGCTGGCGCTGACCGGCGCTGCCGGGGCGCAGAACTTTCCCGAGCGGCCGATCACCATGATCATTCCGTTCGCCGCCGGCGGCCCGACCGACGTGCTCGGCCGCGTCATGGCGCAGGCCATGGGCGAGCAGCTCAAGCAGACCGTCGTGGTCGAAAACGTCGGCGGCGCCGGCGGCATGACCGGCGGCAAACGCGCGGCCGACGCCAAGCCGGACGGTTACACCATGCTGATGGGCACCGTCGGCACCCAGGCGCAGGGCCAGACGCTCTATAAAAAGCCGCTTTACAACGCCCTCACCGACTTTTCCCCGATCGGCTTGATCGCCGAAGTGCCGATCGCGCTCTTGGTGCGCAAGGATCTGCCGGCCAAGGACCTCAAGGAATTCGTTGCTTACGCCAAGGCGAACCAGACCAAGATGCAGTTCGGTTCGGCCGGCGCCGGTTCGGCCACGCATCTTGGCTGCGTCGTGTTGAACACCGCGATGGGCACCAACATCACCCATGTGCCGTATAAAGGCACCGGTCCGGCCATGCAGGATCTCATCGCCGGCCGCATCGACTTCCTGTGCGAAATCATCAGCACGGCCAAGCCGCAGATCGACGGTGGCAGTGTTCGCGCTTTGGCGATCATGACGTCCGGGCGTTCGGCGGTACTGCCGAACCTGGCGACGACCAAGGAACAAGGCCTCGACGTCCAGGCCTATACCTGGAACGCGCTGTACGCGCCGAAGGGCACGCCGGCCGATGTCGTCAAGAAACTGAATGACGCCATGGTCGCGGCGATGAACGCGCCGGCGGTGAAGGACCGGCTGCAAGGCCTGGGCGCCACGATCGTCGCCAATGACCGCCGCAGCCCGGCCTATCTCGGCAAGTTCACCGCGGACGAAATCAAGAAGTGGGAAGCGCCGATCAAGGCCAGCGGCGTTTCGATCAATTAGACTTCTCTATTGCGAACATCGCGCCGCGGCTTCCGGGCCGCGGCGTTTTTTGTGCTCCCGGCTCTTCTATTTAGGCGGGTCCATCAGGCTGACGTGGGCGGCAACGACGCGCCAGCCTTCCGGGAATTTCACCCAGGTCTGCATCTGCCGGCCGATCTTGCCGGCCGCCGGCGGCCGCTCGTACAGCGTCGAAGCAGTGGCGAAGTCGCGGCCATAGGTTGTGATCACCGTCTGCGAAATGGTGCGGCCAAGTCCGACCGGCGAACGGGCGACGCGAAACGACTTGATCGCGTCGTAGCCGTACAGAACCTCGTTGACGCCATAGCGAATGGTGCGCCGATCGTCGCGGAACAACGCATTGAGCGTGTCGACCTTGTTGTTGACCAGAGCGTCTTCGTAGGCGTCGAAAGCCTTGCGCACTTCGGCCACGACCTCCGGCAGGTCGATTTCCATTGTCGTTTCTCCTTGAATTAAAGCTGTGGACGCGGCGCCGACACAGCGCCCATTTGCTCCAGCGCGTAAGCGACACGCAAGGCCAGATCCTCGCGCCAGGGCGCGGCGATGATCTGCAAACCGATCGGCATAGGCTTGAGCGCGACCGGCACCGCCACCACCGGCAGGCCGATGAAGGAAATCGGCTGCGTGTAGATGCCGAGATTGGCGCGAACCGGCAGTTCGACGCCGTCGAGGGTAAAAGTCTGCTGGCCGATTGTCGGCGCGGTCACCGGCGTTGCCGGCGCAAGGATGACGTCGCAATCCTTGAATAAAGCCAACACCTGCTCGCGGTACCAGCGGCGGAAGATCTGCGCCTTCACAACGAGAGTGGACGGCACCATGGCGCCGGCGATCAGACGGTCACGCACCGCCGGGTCGAAATCGGCGGCCTGCTTGCGCAGCCGGTCGAGATGCAACGCCGCGCCTTCGGTGGTTGTGATGACGTAGGCCGCGGCGCGGGCGCGCGCCGCTTCCGGAATCTCGATCTCGCGCGCGTTCAGCGCCTTGGCTACGCCGTCGAGCGCGGTCAACGCTTCGGGCGATGCGCCTTTGCGGAAATATCCGCCGGCAACGGCAATACGCAAGCCATCGAGGCCGCTTCCGAGAAAGGGCGCGGTCGACTCCTGCTGACGATCGGCGCAGCCGGCGTCGTCGGCATCGGGGCCCTGCATGACATCGTAACTGAGGGCGAGATCGCGCACCGAACGCGCGAACGGCCCGAGGTGATCGAGGCTGGCGACAAAAGGAAACGAACGCGCGCGCGTCAGCCGGCCATAGGTCGGCTTGAGGCCGAAGATGCCGCACAGTGACGACGGCACGCGAATGGAGCCGTTGGTGTCGGAGCCGAGCGCGATCGGCACCAGGCCGCCGCCGACCGTCCCGCCCGATCCACCGGACGAGCCGCCGGTCATGCGCGTCAGGTCATGCGGATTGCGCGACGGACCGTCATGGACGTTCTCGCCGGTGAAGTCGTAGGCGTATTCGCCCATGTTGAGCGCGCCGACCAGGACGGCGCCGGCCTTCTCCATACGCGCGATCAGTTCGGCGTCGCGCTTGGCCGGGGGATAAGCGCGGTTGATTTTCGAGCCGGCGACGGTCGGAATGCCTTCGACGTCGAACAGGTTCTTGACCGCGAAAGGCACGCCGGCCAGCGGCAATTTAGCTTTGTCGGGCGACGCATCGACCGTTTTGGCCTTAGCCCTCGCCCGCTCGGCCGTGACCGTGGTGAAGGCATTCAGTGTCGGATTGCGCGCGGCAATGACGGAAAGCGCCGCTTCGGTGACGGCGAGCGCGGTCGTCGCGCCGGAGCCGACCGCCTGCGCGATTTCCGAACCGGTTGACCAGGTGAAATCGTGGCTCATGGTCAGGCCTTGAAAACCGGCGCGGGCTCGGCCGCGTCCGGCAGCGGAAAGTCCGCAACCAGATTGGCCAGGCGCAGCGACACATCGAGATTGGCCTTGACCGACGGCACCCAGGCCGCCTCCAGCGGCAGATCGAGCGCCGCGGCGGCCGCGGCGATGTAGTCGTCAAGCGGGGGATTGGCCATCGGTTGGGGTCCTTGCGGGGCGGGTCGCCTGCGAAGTTTAGATGCAAATTCGACGCCAACCAAACCCCAAACAAAACGGCCGGCGCTGGATGCGCCGGCCGTATCGTTACGCGTTCGTATGTTCCGGTGCGCTCACGCCTTGCCGCGGCCGAGCAGCGCCCAGCCGGCCGGCAGCACCAGCGCGCCGAGCACGATTTTCACCACGCCCGACAGCAGAAACGGCACGACGCCGAAGGACCAGGCCTTGTACGGCCCGATCGAGACCGCCAGCCAGGCATAGCCGAACAGCATGATGATGAACGTGCCAATCAGCATCGCCAACATGGTCATCAGCACCGAACGGTCCCAGCCTTTGGCAGCGAGTTGGCCGCAAGCCACGGCGGCGACCAGCATGCCGAGGAGATACCCGCCGGTCGGCCCCATCATGTAAGCGAGGCCGACGCCACGTTCCGGCGTACCGGAAAACACCGGCAATCCAAGCGCCCCTTCCACCAGATAGGCCAGCACGACGCTGCCGCCGATCATCGGGCCGCAAGCCATCGCGATGACCAGCACGGCAAAGGTCTGCATCGTCATCGGCACCGGCCAGAACGGCACATTGATCTTGGCCGAAATCGTCAGCAGCAGCGTGCCGGTGAGGATGATCGCGACCTTGCCGAGGACCGACGAGGAAAAGCCCGGCGAGAGGGTGGAAACGAGATTTCCGTTCATATTTCTGTTCCGTCAGTGAGGGACTGAATGGACGCCACAGCCATGAGCCCGGCGCGGCCGCGAAGCAATGCGCCGCACTCTAGCCTATGCCGCCGCAGCCGTGAACTGCCGGCTAACGCCGGCAGCGCAGGCCCCTAGTGCTTGCCGCGCAGCGCCGCGTCCGCGCTCCACGGGCCGGCGCCGGCCGCAGCGAGATACAGGAAGGCAAAGCAGAACAGGATCGGCAGCGTGCCGCTATTGGCCAGCGGCGAAAACAGGCCGCGCGGCGCATGGCCGATGAAATAGGCGAAGGCCATCAGACCGGACAGGACGAAAGCCGAAATCCGCGAGAACAGTCCGATAGTCAACAGCGCGCCGAACGTCAGTTCGAGCACCCCGGCATACCAGGATGGCCACTGCCCCACCGTGACATTGGCGAAATACGGTACGGCCGGAAATCCGAGAATCTTCGCGGTACCGAACTGAAGAATCATCAGTCCGGCCATGATGCGGAAGATGCTGAGAAAAACCGGGCGATAGGGAGCGAGAAAATTTTCCATGAGGCGTTCTGACTGTCCTTGGCAAATCTGTGAAGCGCGAGGGCGCATGATAGGGCCCAGCGACAGGCCGGGGATGTGCAACTTCGTCGCGGACCATTGAACGTTGCGGATCGCGCAATGGCTGGCTGGGGCGGGAGGGACCCCAGTCGGGTTTCCGGCCAGCTCAACACATTGAAAATAAGCACATATTCACTGCGACGATCTTCTGTGTAGCAGTCGTGTGTCACAGCGACAAGTGCGCTCGATTTTGTGATCAGACAAATGTGGAGAGCGGCTTCCATCGCTTTCCAAACCGCGAAATTGGTGCCAGGTTTTTTGGGCTACCGTAACAACGCGTCCTTGCGACCGTTGCAGAGTCCGTACCGAGTCTCTTCAACATCAAAAGGGTATGACTACCATGAGCAACCAACAGGACAATCCTACAAGCGCCGCGCACGCGACAGACGAAATGGCGACGGAAGCGAACAGTTCGCCGCAGGTGGCGTCGGTCGCATCGACCTCCGCTATCGCTGACCATAAAGTATCGGACGACACGAAGGCTGCGGCCTCCGGTGCGCGCAAGAAGAAGCCCGGCGAGAAGAAGCTCCATAAGAACAGCAACCATCGCAAGCCGGGTCAGAACCAGGACGGGGACCCCGGCGAAAAAAACAACCTGCCCCCCAGCTTGCGCGAGCGACTGCTGGCCCGCTTCGTCCCGCCCAGCATTCCGCTTGCGGAGGACTTGCTGCCCGAAGCCTTGCTCAAGGCGTTGGACGGCCTCGGGCTGGGGCGCGCCGACGTTTTTCCGCTGTCGGCCTTTGCGACCATCGCGGCGATCGCCGCGGTGGCTGGCCCCAGCGTGGTATTTGCCGAAAACGCGGACCCGAAGCTCGGGTCGCTGCTTGGGACGGGATCATCCCTGCGCGTTGTCGTGGTAGGCGAACACGCTGCCGGACCTATTGTGCCGGGGCCCATTATGGCATCCGTGTACGCGGTCGAGAACGATCTTCTCGCCAGCCACGAGCAATCCGTCGAACGTGTCGCCGCATTGCGCCGTGTCACGGCTGAGCGGCGGCGCCTCCATGATCACGCTACGCGTGCAGCCGCTATCCTCGGTAATGCGCAACCCCCGGCGCTCTCGGAGCAAGCCCCGGTGGTCCCGGCGCGGCCGCGCATCGTCTTGGTCAACGGTGCAAGCAGTGCGATTCTGGAGGCTGCTGCTGGCGGCACCGGCGTCATCGTCGTCGACCGGCGCTGGGTAAAATCGCTACTTGCGGGGGATAACCGCGATGTGCCGACGGCCGACTTGCTCAATACAATTGCGATGGGCCACGGAGTTCCTGTGGTGGACCCGCGTGGTCGGACCGAAATGCGGGTACTTCCGGCCTGCGTCATCGGCGCTCTCGCACCTGCTGAATGCTTCTCGCTGCACCGGGTCGCATACGACCAGTTAGCGGCCACGGTGTTCGTGAATGCTGCCGCCACTTCCGCCAGCGGCGACAACACTCGCCTGACTGCCTTGATGCGTCGTATCGAGGCGATGACCGCCGAGCCCACGGTGCTTCGTTTCGGTACCAAGGCGAGACAGATGCTGTCCGCTGCGGCCACCGGCTGGAGCGAGATCGACGCGCCGGCGGCACCGCTGTCTGACTATGTCGCAGGATTGGCTGATTTGACGCGCCGGCTGGCCGGAGTGTTCCACATCATCGAATGCGCGGGGACTGGCGCGGATCTGAAAGCGGAGATCTCGGTCAACGAGGTAAAGCGGGCGACGTCGCTCGTGGATGGATTTGTCTTGCCCATGGCACGGGCGATTCTTGGGCCGATCAGTTGCAAAGAGGTTGAACGTGACGCAAGGACGATGGTCAACCATCTCCGCCAGAACACCAGCCCGGAGGTTCCGGTTGCGCGGCGGCCGTGGATGCGTGCCTACCAGAACTCAATGCCGTTGCCCCGATTCGAGGCTGCACTGAATCTGCTGCTGCAGGAGCAGTTGCTGACACCCACCGAAGGCGAGGACGGCGGCAAGTGGTATGCTGCTTCGGCGGAGCTCCATGATGCAGCGTAGCCGCTGTCAATGAGGCTGCCGACCTCGGTTCAGAAAACACTCGCGAGGGGTCGTTGACAGCGACCCCTCTTCTTTTCGGCCCTGAAGGGTATTGAGGCTGGAACCGCGCAGACAGCACGTTCGCCGGCGCATCTACCGGGCTCGCACTGAAGGTGTCACAACGTCATCTGCAAGCCGTTGCCCCAATTTCTACTCCGGCCTCGGTCGTAGTTTGGGTGAATGCCCTGAGAGGCCAGCCTGCAACCGCCTCCTCATCAGGCTGCCATTCAGGCGACAAGGCTCGTACGCGCCTCCGGTTCGAGTTCGGCTATGCGGGCCCGCAATGCTGCGATCTCGGCGTCGGCCGCCTGCCGTCTCGCGCGCTCGGCATCGAAGCGGCCCTTGAGAGTGATGCAGCCCTCCCGCAGCTTTCCGATCGACCTATCATAGTCCCGCCGGACGGCCACGCCGATCTGGGCGCGCTCCCGATCGAGATCCGCTAGACGCTGGGCCATTTCCGCTTCGAATCTATCACGCTCGGCAACGTGAATGGCCTGCTGGCGGGCGGTCTCTGCATCCATCCGTTTTTCCATTTGACGCTGGATACGGCTAACTCTCCGCCGTTTCGGGCCAAAGCGATCGTGCCCGAAAAATCGACTTACCGCGTACCAAAAATCGTCCTGCCACCTGGACATGCCGCTGCGGTAGGCCGCATCCTGAACTTTTTTGCACGCTCCGGCTTCCGCAGCGTCCGCCTTCATGCGCGCTCCCGCATGAATTTCGCGGAGATTTAGGCGGCTGTTCGACAGCAACTGCGGCACGGCGTAGAAGTGGATATGCAGGTATTCTTCATCAACGTGCTCAACGACGCTGCAAAGATGCGTGTCAAATTGTTGTCGCAGCCACTCCACCGTCATGGATCGCCACGAGTAGTAAACGTCCTGATCGCACGGATCTTGGTTCACGAATTGCCGCGGAATGGGATAGCTGATCACGCCCGCCAGGAGAGCTATGCCGTCGCGACGCAGCCGCCGCGGTCGGCAACCATGATCGAGGGCCTGGTTCGCCCGTTCGGTCGCCAGCCGAGCAGCTGCGAGAGGCGAACCACCGAGAAGAACATGCGGTTCACTTCGATAGCGAATGTGGTTGCTAGCCCCAGGCACGCGCGCGCCCTCGGCGGCGACGCCCGAGATGCAGCTCCATGCCGGTTCGCCCTTCCTCGGCTTGCGACCATATCGGCCTAGATGGATAAACTGAGAGTTTGCCATTTCAGGTTCCTTTCTTCGCTGAGGTCAGTCTCGGCGATAGGCCTGCAAGGCGGAAATGTTTTTCCGGAAATTATTTCAGACTACGGAGTTCGTCAGTCTGCGATATCCTACGGACCGACTAGGATATGTGGAAAACTGCGCTGCTCGAGCAGCGTCAATGATTGTCACCGAGCAAAGGAAACCCTCACTTCAATAACTCACAACTGAGATAAACTTTTTCAACTTCCGAATGAGTGCATACATTTCCCGAGCCGGACCGTTACAAGTCCTCAAACAACCGCAGCTTCAGTCTGGACCGGCGCTGCATTTCGAGAAACAAACGTTACATGCCCTTCCCTTTTCCAGTAAACGGCGCGCCCGAGAGATTTCGCTCCTGACCCCAGATTCGTAGTCTGGGGTCGACCGTTGAAATCATTGAGGTTCGTTACCGAAAGAAACTCGTCGGTCGCTCATACCCGGACTCTCAAGTTGCCGCCAACAGCAGTTTCCGCGCCGATTATCGGCGGACGTCAATCGCGACCGGTGCCTGATAGGAAAGTCCGTTGAGCCGCCTTGTTCTGGGAAGGCAATTCTATGATTTGTCGGCCCCAGAGGATCCGCCATTCGGCTCCAGCGCGGCGATAATCGCCGCTTGAACGGTCTTGTCCTGCGCCGCTACGGCGGCGGTTAGGGACAGCAGGCGCTGCCGGGTGTCGTAGAGTTGGTCGACTAGCGACAACACCACCGGCAGCGTGTCCGCATCAATCTCAAGTTCATAGTGCAGCGTGCAGATGAGGCGGATCCGCGCGCAATCCATGTCGCTAAAGAGCAGCACTCCCGCCTCCTGCTGCGGCATGACCAGCTCCTCGCGGATCCAGGTCTCGATATCGATACGCTGCAAAGCGGCTATCGTCGCAACAAGGTCATCGACAGTCGTCATGACAGCATCTCCTTACGCGGGTTCTGCTGGTTTTTCGGTTGCCAGGTTTCCAGAAACGCGGCCAGTTCGGGTTCCTCGCCCGTAGGCAGAATAACTTTCAGGGTGATTAGCTGATGGCCGCGCTGCCCGGTTTTGCGGTTGCGGATGCCCCGCTCACGCAGACGCATTGTGGACCCGGTATTGGAGCCCTTCGGAACCGTCACCATCACCGGGCCGCCGATGGTCGGCACGTCGATCCGAGCGCCGAGCACCGCCTCCCTCAGGGTGACAGGAACCTCGACATGGATATTGTCATCCTTGCGGAGAAAGATGGCATGCGGCGCAACATGCACCTCGACATAGGCATCGCCCGCCGGCCCGCCGCCATAGCCCGGCATTCCCTGGCCTTTCAACCGCAGCATCTGCCGGTCCTCGGCACCCTCGGGGACCGTCACCTGCAGGGTCTTGCCCTCCGGTAGCGTGATCGTGCGTACAGCGCCGTTAGCAACATCCAGGAAACCAACCGGAAGCACATAGCTCACATCCTGGCCGCGCGCGCGGAACGCACCCCGCGACCGGCCTGCTCCGCCTGTAAACGCGCGCGCCAGAAACTCTTACAGCTCCTCGTTATTGGCAAATCCATCTTGCCCAGCGTGCGAGGCATAGGCGGGGCCGTCGGCGAAATCACGATAGAAACGCTCCTGCGGCCGCTCCGCTCCGGTCGCGTCGATTTCCCCCGCATCGAAGCGCCGACGCTTCTCCTTGTCCTTGAGCAAATCATTTGCCGTCGAGATGTCCTTAAACTTCGCCTCCGCCTCCTTGTCGTCCGGATACAAGTCAGGATGAAATTTGCGCGCCAGTTTTTTGAAGGCGTCCTTGATCTCGGCGTCGGTTGCCGTTCGCGTTACCCCGAGGGTTTCGTAAGGGTCCTTCATGCGTCTGATCCCATTCAAGTTACCGATCGTGGATCGTCATTTGCCACCCGCAGGGTGGAGCCGGCGCATCGCAAATTTAGACCGCCGCGCTGGGAAGATGCTCGCGCACCCATCGCACGATTTGGGTGGCAACCATCGCACCAGACGTGCGCGCGACTTCGCGGCCTGCAGAGAATAGTATCATGGTCGGGATACCGCGAATGCCGAGGCGAGAAGCAACTGCCTGCTCGGAGTCGGAGTTGAGCTTTATAAGCCGCACCTGCGGTTCTAGTTCGCGAGTGGCCGCCTCATAAGCTGGCGCCATCGTGCGGCATGGTCCGCACCAAGGCGCCCAGACATCGACGAGAACCGGCACGGTACTGCGCCCGATCTGGCGATCGAAGATTTCTGCAGTAACATCTTCGGGATGCCCAGCGAATAGCTTGGCGCCGCATTTACCGCACTTGCCGTCAATGGCCGGACGCGACGGCGGTAAACGATTGATTCCGCCACATTTGCTGCAGACCACAAGATTTTCAGACATCATCTTCCGCCCTCCGGTTCACGTCGCCAGCCGAACTTCGATCAAGCACGGTACCCAATTAAATGTCGTAAACTAAAGGCCGCTTAGACTTGGACCGTGATGATGACTGCACATTGGCCTGCACCCGGTTCGGTTGACACCCGCCTAAGCTCTGATGTCCGTTGTCAACCCACGAGCGCCTTCAGGAACGCGCTATCAATCAACAGGACGCGGCCGGCGGTCGGCCGCATTGCGGACTCGCCGAGACACTGTGCTTTGGTATCGTCGGGCCTCGGTGCGCCCCTTGATCGCCGTGCCGAAGAGATGATCCCACACGTCGGTCGTCACGCCGAAATTACCGCTATGGGATAAATAGTGGTGACGCCCATGGCGTAACCGAGCTCGATAAAGATAGGAACCCCGAGCCGGCCGCAATTGGTGCGTCGCGTAATGGACGAAAACGTACCATAGGTAGCCAGTAACGAGGCCCGCCGTCGCCGCGCTCCCCAAGCCAAATCCGAGGGCGATCCAGGCCGGAGTAGCGACCGCGATCAGCCCAAGTAATGCACTCGCCCAGACGGGCGTGCCGAGTAGCTCCTGCGGGGAAAGATGGTGGCGCTCGTGTATTCGCGAAAGAATTGGCGCGTGGTGAAAGAGCACGCGATGCAGCACATATTCGATTAATGACCAACCACCGAGTCCGGCACCGTAAACGATCGCCCAGATCGCAGGCTGGGGTGGGGTCGAACTGCGAAAGGCGAACACCGTGGCAACCAGAATGAGTGGAGGGAAAAGCAGAAACTCGGAAAAATAGCCGAGCTTTCTCATATTCATGACAAAGCCTCAGAGGCTTCAGCCTTCAGACTGTGGCGAGGAATGTATGCAAAATCCTCCACTCCCTTGCTTTCGGCAACCAGCATTGCGGTTGCCTGCTCTATACGGCGTTCAAGTTCCGCCATGACATGCCGGCGGTCCAGCCCTGGCTCAATTGCCGGAAGAAATTCTACTAGGATACGGCCGGGTCGTTTCAGGAAGGACCGGCGGCCCCAGAACAGGCCCGAGTTGAGCGCTGCCGGCACGAGCGGCAGCCCAAGCTGCTTGTAGAGTGCCGCCACCCCGGGCTGGTACGAGCCGGGCGCGCCCACCACTGTGCGGGTGCCCTCTGGAAAAATCGCAATCGGCCGACCCTCGGCTACTGCCAATCGGGCGGCAACGACCATCGACTTCAAAGCCCTTGCTCCAGCCTCCCGATCGATAATGATCGCCTTGCCCCTTCGCATATACCAGCCAAACACTGGGATCATCGCGAGGCTTCGCTTCAACACGATCGCTGGGTTTTCCAGTAAGACCCAGAGCGCGATAGTGTCCCAGGCCGACTGGTGCTTGAACGCAACGATTGCCCCGCCCCTGGGCAGATTGTTGGAGCCGCGCACTTCGTAGGAAAGCCCGACGATCAGCCGCAGGAGGAGAAGCGAAACGATGGCCCATAGGCCAGAGATCCAGATCGTTGCGCGCCGCGAGACCACCAGCGCCGGTAGCGCCACGATGGAAATCAGCATCGTCCATAGATAGAACGTGAAATTGAAGAGGACGGAACGAACAAAGGTCACTTTTCGAAGTTTCCATTGTTATCTGGGACGCGACAAATTGGAATGGCCAAGTTGGCGATCGTGATGCCGACCGAGGCCAGAGGCAGTGTAATAGTGTCCATGGGCTGCTTCTCCGGGTGCTGCGGTGTAATCTTTGCAGACTATTCCTGCGGGGGGCAGCCGGTCCATTCCATTAAGCGACGCCCAACCACCCAGCTGCGCCTTTGCAAATTTGTTTATGTAGCATGAGCCCTCAACGCGGACTCGATATCTTTGATTGAATGGTTGGTGAAGTCTTTGTCGAGCGTCATGACAACACTTTCGGACACGATCTTATGCATCACGTCCCGCAGTTGTCCGAGCGTCTGTGGGTCGAGCGCCAACGCAAGATCAGAGTATGCGCCGCTTTGTTTCATCTTATAAAGAGTGTGGGCCAATTGCTTGGCGAAAGTGGCTTCATCGGTCTGCCGAGGCGTTTGGTCCTCTGGCCTTGAGCCGGAAGGTCCTTCGTCAATCAGATCCTTAGGGCCAAGCCGTCTCTCCTCTCGAAGCGACAGGTCATCGCGCTGACCGTGACTCCTAAAGAAGATAGCCTTGCGGCCGTCGGCCACCACGATCAGTGAATTCTCTGGAATTATTTGGGTCATTGATCTTTCTAGGAAGGTTGGAAAAATGTCTTCAAGGATCGGCCCCATCGTTTCACTCGGGCGACCGTCTGAATGGCTTGGGACATGGTGGCGATCCTATCTCGGTAAGCCCCATCCTTTTCCGCTTTCCTTCGCATCGGTGGCGAGCCCCAGACCTTTGCCGCCGTGGGTCTTTCCGGTCGATCCGCCCAGATCAAAACCCGGCCGGTCAACTTGCTCCGAAGCATCCGTCGGCTCTGGCTTGTCGGTCTTCGGTGACGGCGCCGCAGGCTCTTCCGTATTTGCCTTCATATCGGGTTTCGCGGCTTCGTTGCTTGCTGGGCGACGATTGGCCGGGTTGTCCTTGTATTCATCTACCTGAACACCTTTCCCGTCCAAGCTTTGTCCGGGCAACCTTTGCGCCTTGTCCCGATTGCTGAGGATGTCATTCTTCCGCACCTTTTCATCGTCAAGCTCGGTCATTGCGCCAGTTCCGCTGCTTTGTCCTGCCGACATATTACTTACTCCGGTTTGCTGCACGAGGGTGCGGTGCATAACGAGCGTCAAGACTAAGCCACGCTCGGTCAGACGGTTTGATGCACATCAAGGTGCGATCGTGCTAGTTTAGCAATGATGCACGCTGGAATACGTTCCGTTCGTGACTGTCTTTAAGTTCGGTTTTCTGACCTTTTTCGATGGCTTCCGCGTCCGCTTTGGCTTGGGCGTCGTTGTCGTGGGAGTTCTAGTTGGCACGTTGCGTTCTTGTCGCCGACAAGGCCATGCATCAGATCGACGAATGGGCAATTTGAGGAACATGTAAATGGCAAAACGCCTCAAGCGAGTTCCAGGTCCTGGCGCAGTTTCGATTACAGGTCGCCGCAAAGCCGGTCAGAGCAGTATCGTGCCGATTCCGGTGCAGAAGAAGAAGGGCGACGTGCTCGAATCCTACGAGCAAACGGTCGAGCGGCCCGGGCCTGATTCGACCAGAATACCCGACGAGGCATCTCCGCGGCCTGATCGTTAAATACTGGATTGAAGAATGCCGGATCGAAAATTGATCCGGTCTTGATCAATTTCGTTAGTGGCAAACATTCGCCGCGACGATTGTGAATTCGTTCACGAGAGTTGCCGGATAGCCTGAAAGCGCTTGACCCGGAATGGCCGATTAGAGAAGGCGACAAAGTCCAAACAATCTTCATCGGCCGAATCTGTCTCCGGCGCTTAGGGTTGAGGAATATTCCCCGACGTGGTCCCGCAAAGTATCAGCCGCCTTACCCCAGCGATCTGACCGACGAGGAATGGGCGCTAGTCAAGCCGTTGATCCCGCCAGCCAAACGCGGCGGCAACAGGCGTCACGTAAACACGCGCGAGGTCGTCAACGGGCTCATGTGTGAATCGGCGCGGGGGTCAATTTGCTCGAGGTTTTGGTAGCAACGCTCTGAAGGAAAATAAGAAAGAGCAATTGGGGTGGGGTCACGATCGGCGCCTGTCGTGACCCCACCCCGACGCAGAATTGGTCAACTGCGACAAGGAATTGCCGCCGTTAGTTCAAGGGGCCAAGTTCGGCGCCGATTTACACTTTTGAAGCAGCGGCCCTGACAACCGTAACGCTTACGCAGCACAAGCAGCGGTTATCGGTGGCGGCCGAGCGACCAGTTTGGCAATGAGCGTCAGCGTCTTCCAGTGTCCGTGCGGAACATTTGAGACAAGGCGTTCGCCACGCGGGGAGCGTCCATGGTGCCGGACCATCTTCGTCGTGACCGCCGTCTCGTCGATGAACACGAGGCGCGGCGCATCGAGGCGCGGCTGCTCGGCCTTCAACTCGGCGCGCGCGGCGGCTACGTCAGGACGATCCTGCTCGGCGGCGTGCGGAGTTTTTTTTGAAGGTGATGTCGTGACGCTCGTAGAAGCGCCAGATCGAGCTAATACCGGCTTGGTGCTTCTTCACAGCGCGCAACCGTGTACCAATCTCCTCAAGCGTCAGGTCCGGCTCCACGGCAACCAGATCGAGCAGCCACTGCCGGTGCTGCTCAAGCTGCGAGCGGCAGTGGCCGGTGCCAGGCTTCGCCGCGACGCTATGATGGCAACTTTGACATGGCCCTTCTTGATATAGAAAACTGCATCTGCATCGTCGCCCTGAGCAAAAATGACGTCCTTCTTTGAATGAGTGGAAATGTCTCGACCGACCGCCACCGTTGCTAAAAATACCGCAGGATCGAATAGCGCGCCGCTCGCGGTTTTGCGCTTTGCGGTTTGCTTCGTGGGCCTTGATCTGAGTGTTTGAGGCATAACGGCTTCCAATCCATCCAAGCGGGAGCGCGGTACTGTCTTTCGGCCACCGACGCCTGGCACAGGATCGCTGCAGGTAATGGGATTATGTACGCTACCCGACAAAAACGACCTAGATAATTCGAGGGCTTTTTGATCGACCCGACTTGGGTCACGATCCCGAGAGAATATGCCCTGTGTGCGAATTTGCGCAGCAAAACGAAGCAAACTGGTCTGTTTGGGACAGATGTCGCATTCACACAAGGAGCAACCTCGCGACATCACCGAAACAGACTCGGGCGTCGGTGACCGAGAGACAGTAGCCCGCTAGTGGATGGCGTCTGACATTTGAATCCGGGAAGGGATTCCAAACTCACTTGATGCATGCGAGTCTGGCGCATGCGAACAGGAATTTTCATCACTCTCAAGCCTGCCGACCGCCGCCGTCTGAAGGCGCTCGCGCGGGATCGAAAC
>CAMBQQ010000006.1 GCA_945870035.1 Rhizobium sp. Q54
GCCGCCCGCACCTTCGGCGTCGTCGTTGCTTGGCTGTGAAGTTGGATCAACATGCCCGAACCCCGCTTCGAATGTCCCTCAGGATCGATCTTGCCATGAAAAAAGCAGAGCGACGAGGGTCTATGTGATCATCCGGGATGGAACAGGTAGGCTTGCGAAGAGCCTCGCGGAGTTCCAGCCCTGCACGGGCCGCGAGCCTGTGTAAAAGCGGCATGACTGGCACGCTTGCGTCCGCGAGGGTGGACTTGGGGAGAGGCGATCCTCACTCTGGGTGATACAGCAGAATCACTCCGGCTCGCCGAGCGTCCATGTCCGATCTCGATTTCGTGCATCTGCACGTTCATTCGTCCTATTCGCTGCTGGAAGGCGCGCTGCCGATCGCGCGGCTGGCGGAACTCGCCAAGGCCGACAAGCAGCCGGCTTTGGCGCTGACCGACACCGACAACATGTTCGGCGCGCTCGAATTCTCCGAGAAGGTCGCCGGCTACGGCATTCAGCCGATCATCGGCTGCGCGCTGGCCATCGATTTCGGCGACACCGACAACGGCGCCCGCAACGGCCTGGCGCATCAGGAACGCCAGCGCATCGTGCTCCTGGCGGCAAGCGAAGAAGGCTATCGCAGCCTGATGCGGCTCAATTCGCGCGCCTTCATGGAATCGCCACCGAACGAGCCGCCGCGTCTCAAGGTCGAATGGCTCGACGGCGAAACCAACGGCATCATCGCGCTGACCGGCGGTCCCGGCGGCCCGCTCGATCTTGCCATCGCCGCCGGCCAAAGCCAGGTCGCGGCGGCGCGCATCGATATGTTGCACCGCCTGTTCGGCGACCGGCTCTATGTCGAATTGCAGCGCCACGGCGCCGCGCATGAGCGTATGACCGAGCCGGTACTGATCGACTTCGCCTATAGCCGCAACCTTCCGCTGGTCGCCACCAACGAGCCGTTCTTTGCGACAGTGGCCGATTACGAGTCGCATGACGCGCTGATCTGCATCGCGGAAGGCCGCTACGTCCACGAGACCGACCGCCGTCACCTGACCACCGAGCACCGCTACAAGACCCGCGCCGAGATGCGCGAATTGTTCGCCGATCTGCCGGAGGCGGTTGCCTCGACCGTCGAGATCGCGCAGCGCTGTGCCTTCCGCCCGAAGACGCGCAATCCGATCCTGCCGCGCTTCTCGGTCGGCGCCGACGGCGCCGCCGTCGACGAGGCGAGCGAGTTGCGCAACCAGGCTGTGGCCGGTCTCGACCGGCGCATCGCCACGGCCGGCATCGCCGAAGGCTTTACCGAGGCGCAATACCGCGAGCGCCTCGATTTCGAACTCAACGTCATCGAGAAGATGAAGTATCCGGGTTACTTCCTTATCGTGGCTGACTTTATCCAGTGGGCCAAGAACCAGGGCATTCCTGTGGGTCCGGGCCGCGGTTCGGGCGCTGGCTCGCTGGTCGCCTATTCGCTGACCATCACCGATCTCGACCCGATCCGCTTCGGCCTTTTGTTCGAGCGCTTCCTCAATCCGGAACGCGTGTCGATGCCCGATTTCGATATCGACTTCTGCCAGGACCGCCGCGAAGAGGTGATCCATTACGTGCAGGATCGCTATGGCCGCGACAAGGTTGCGCAGATCATCACCTTCGGCACCTTGCAGGCGCGCGGCGTGTTGCGCGACGTCGGCCGCGTTTTGCAGATGCCGTATGGCCAGGTCGACAAGCTGTGCAAGATGGTGCCGCAGAATCCGGCAGCGCCCATCACTTTGGCGCGCGCCATCGAGGACGAGCCGAAACTGCAGGCCGAAGCCGACAGCGATCCGACCGTCAAGCGCGCTTTTGCCATCGCCCGCAAGCTTGAGGGTTTGACGCGGCACGCCTCGACGCACGCCGCCGGCATCGTCATCGGCGACCGCGCTCTGTCGGAACTGGTGCCGCTCTATCGCGATCCGAAGTCCGATATGCCGGTCAGCCAGTTCAACATGAAGTGGGTGGAGCAGGCGGGGCTGGTCAAGTTCGATTTCCTCGGCCTGAAAACGCTGACGGTGTTGAAGACTGCGGTGGAATTGCTGGCGCGGCGTGGTGTGACGGTCGATCTCGGCGCCATTCCGCTCGACGACAAGAAGACCTACGATCTGTTGGCGCGCGCCGAAGCGGTCGGCGTGTTCCAGCTGGAAAGCCAGGGCATGCGCCGCGCGCTTCTCGACATGCGGCCCGACCGCTTCGAGGACATCATCGCGCTGGTCGCGCTGTATCGTCCGGGCCCGATGGCGAACATCCCGACCTATTGCGCGCGCAAGCACGAACTCGAAGTGCCGGACTACATCCATCCCAAGCTTGAGCCGGTTTTGAAAGAGACCTTCGGCGTCATCGTCTATCAGGAACAGGTGATGCAGGCCGCGCAGCTCTTGGCCGGCTATTCGCTCGGCGACGCCGATCTGTTGCGCCGCGCCATGGGTAAGAAGATCCGCTCCGAGATGCAGAAGCAGTCGAGCATCTTCGTCGAGGGCTGCGTCGCGCGCGGCATCGGCAAAGCGCAGGCCGAAGCGATCTTCGAACTGCTCGAACGCTTCGCCGATTACGGTTTCAACAAGAGCCACGCCGCGGCTTACGCGCTGGTCGCCTACCAGACCGCTTATATGAAGGCGAACTACCCGGTCGAATTCATCGCCGCGTCGATGACGCTCGACATGGGCAACACCGACAAGCTGTCGGAGTTCCGCGCCGAGGCCGAACGCATCGGCATCAAGGTCGATCCGCCGTCGATCAACCGCTCCGACGTCGCCTTCGAAGTCGATGGCAACACGATCATCTATGCTTTGGCGGCGCTCAAAGGTGTCGGCCGCGAAGCGGTCAAATCGATCATCGCCGCGCGCGCCAACGGACCTTTCGCCGACCTCGCCGATTTTGCCGCCCGCATCAATCCGCGCGCGGTCAACAAGCGCGTGCTGGAAAGCCTGGCGCAGGCCGGCGCTTTCGATGAATTCGACAAGAACCGCGCCCGCGTTCTGGCCGCGGTCGAAAAGGTCATGGGCATCGCCCAGCGCACGCATGAGACCGAGGCCGTCGGGCAGAACGATTTCTTCGGCGGCAGCGGCAAGGCCGAGCCGATCGCGCTGCCGCAGGTCGAGCCGTGGCTGCCGGCCGAAAAGCTGCGCCGCGAATACGAGGCCGTAGGCTTCTTTCTGTCCGGCCACCCGCTCGACGATTACACCGCCGTCCTGAAAAAGCTGCGCGTGCAGTCCTGGGCCGAATTCTCGCGCGCGGTGAAGAACGGCGCAACCGCCGGCAAGGTCGCCGGCACCGTGGTGTCGCGGCAGGAGCGCCGCACCAAGACCGGCAACAAGATGGGCATCTTCGGCCTGTCCGATCCGACCGGCGCCTACGAGGCGGTGATCTTCTCGGAGGGATTGGCCGAATACCGCGATCTGCTGGAGCCCGGCGCGGCGGTGCTGCTGGTGCTATCGGCGGAAGTGCAGGGCGACGATGTGCGCGCCCGCATCCAGTCGGCCGAGCCGCTCGACGCCGCCGCCGCCAATATGCAGAAAGGCCTGCGGGTGTTTCTGCGCGATGGCGCGCCGCTCGAAGGCGTCGCAAAGCGCCTTGAGCAATCGGCGCCGCGCTCGGGCGGTGACGGCGAGGTCAGCGTCGTCCTGATGCTGCGCGCCGGCACTGAGGTCGAGGTCAAGCTGCCCGGCCGCTTCAAGGTCTCGCCGCAGATTGCCGGCGCCATCAAGGCGGTGCCGGGCGTGGTGCAGGTCGAGGCGCTATAACGCACGGCGGGCGAGGGGGCGTTTTGTTCAACAGACTGATCGCGCGCACCGGCTTTTTGCCGCGGCCCGGCGACGATATCTCGATCTTCGTGCTGGCTCCGTTTGGCGTGTCGCTGGCGCTGATTTTGGCCGCCTTCGTCGCCTTGTTTTTCGCCTTCGGCTTCTGGTGGCCGTACTGGCGCGTCGGCGACATGGATATCTGGATGGTCTATCAGGCCTTCCTGCTCAATGACGGCCTCGCCCAGGAGTATTTCGATCACCCGGGCTATCTGTCGATCATCTCGCTGCACTATTGGCTGGCGTTGTTGAAGTCCGCCGGGCTGATTGCCGTCGACCGGCTGTCTTTGCTGCCGCCCGCCGCGGATATAGCCGCGTCGCAATCGGCCTGGATGAAGGCGACGCAGGCCGCGCGGCTTCTGTCGCTTGGCTATGCCTGCCTGTTCATTGTGGTGTTTGGCCTGCTGCTGCGCCGGCTGCTGCATGACTGGCGCATCGCCGTGCTCGCGGCTTTCGTGCTGGCCTTTTCAAGCGGCGTGCTGATGGAAGGGCGCATCGTGCGCACCGAACTCATCCCGGCCGCCTTCGCCTATTCGGCGCTGCTGCTGTGCCTGATCGCCGGCGATTTGCGGCGGCCGGTGCGCCTTGCTGCCATTGGCGTGGCGAGCCTGCTGGCGACTTTGGCGCTGATCAACAAGGTTCAGTTCTTGTTTTTGCTGCTGACCTTTGCCCCGATCGTCTATTTCTGCGCGCCGTCACGGCCGGCTGCGACGGATAGAGACGACATGCCGCTACCGATATGCGCGTTGCTCTGCGCCGCCGCTTTGGCGCTGATCTATCTGGCGTCGCCACTCATCGTGGCGGGCTTTGCCGATCCGGCCGCGTCCGCCAGGCGGGTGGCGACATTCGCGACGCGGTTTCCGCTGTATCAGGCCTTCGCCGTCCTTTGGGTGCTGGGCTGGAGCGTTGCGCTCGGCGTCAAATGGCGCAGCCGTCCGCGCGCGATCGTATCGGCGCTGGGCTGCATCGGCGGTGGCGTCAGCCTCGGCCTTTTGTCGCTATCGGGCGCAGCGCCCGGCAATATAGCGGTCGTCTTCAATCCGCTTGAGCAGATGATCGGCTTCATCCCGTATGCGGAAACGCCGGGCGCGCCGCCGCCGTCGTTCCTGCGTCTCATGGTCGACAGCGGATTGCTGCTGCTCGCCCGGTTGACCTTCGTCCTCAGCACGTCGGCGCGCAGCACGGTTTTCCTGGGCTGGTTCGTTCTCGCCGGGATCGTCTACGCCTGGCGCTCGGGCGCGCGTAACGTCGCGGCGCAGGCGGCGCTGATGTTCGTCGCGGTTTGCGCCGTCGATTTCGTCGGCGCGTTTCGCGGTCTCAAGCTCGAATACTTCATCATCACCGATCCGCTGCTGATTGTGGCCGCGGCTTGGCTGCTCGCCAAGGCGCCGTCCTTGCGGCGCCACCGCCTGGTGCGTCCGGTCGGGGTGCTTCTGTTCGGCGCGATGATCGCTGTCGGCGTGGCCGAACCGGTCAAGCACAGCTTCAAACGTGATGTTCCTCTCGATTTCTGCCGGCCATATTATCACTATACGTCGCGGATCGAACGCTTCTCGTTCTGTCCGCCCTAGCTGACGGGGCATCGATCCTGCCCCCTGCCTGGGGGCATCAAGGTTGTGCTGAGCGTAATCCATATGGGAGCGTTGTAGCGGTGTCGGATGTCGGAACTACCCATCGGCTTGATCGCCCTGTCGATCCTGTGCGTGACCATATGCTCGGGCCGGACAAGGCGCCGATTACATTGGTCGAATATGGCAGCTATGCCTGCCCGCATTGTCGCGCCGCCAATGACCGCATCGCCGAAGTGCGCGATGAACTCGGCGAGCGCCTGCGCTATGTATTTCGCCACCGCCCGCTGACCGGCAGTGACATCGCGCGCCGCGCCGCCGACCTGATCGAGCACTGCGACGATCCGAAGAAATTCTGGGACATCCACATTCTGCTGATGACACGCTCGGGAACTTTGACCGAGGACGATCTGCGTGTCGCCGCGCTGGAATTGGGACTGACCCCGCAGGATCTCGATGCAGAGGCGGACGGCGCCAAGCGCGCCAAGGCGCGCGTCGATGCCGATATTGTCAGCGCGCGCGCCAGCGGCGTCATGATCACCCCGACCTTTTTCATGAACAGCCGCCGCTACGACGGCCCGTGGGACGAGAGTTCATTCTCGGACGCGCTGTTGAACACGCTCGGTCATCGCGTGCGCACGGCGGCGCTCGACTTCGCCGGCTGGGCGCCGTCGGCCGGCATTCTGTTGCTGCTGACCACGGCGTTGGCGGTGATCCTGACCAATTCGGCCATGGGTCCTGAGTTCACGGCATTTTGGCAGAAGTATCTGGGCTTGAGTTTCGGCGATGCCAGCTTCCGCATGTCGCTGCTGCACTGGGTCAACGACGCGCTGCTGACCATTTTCTTTCTGGTCGTCGGTCTCGAAATCAAACGCGAATTCACGGTCGGCCATCTCGCCAGCCTGCGCGCCGCCGCGCTGCCGATCGCGGCGGCGATCGGCGGCATGGTGGCGCCGGCGCTATTGTACTTTTTCGTCATTCCGTCCGGGCCTTGGGTGCACGGCTGGGGCGTGCCGATGGCGACCGACACGGCCTTCGCGATAGCGCTGATTGCCATGATGGGGCGGCGCGTTCCGGTCGAACTGCGCATCTTCCTGACCGCGGCGGCGATCGTCGACGACATCGGCGCGATCATCGTTGTCGCGATTTTCTATTCGGGTGCGCTGAACCTGCTGTACCTGGCGGCGGCGGCGGGCTTTGTCGCGGTACTGGCGCTGCTCAACCGGTCGCGCGTCTACAGCGTGGCGCCTTACATCCTGATCGGCACCGGCCTGTGGATCTGCGTCTTTGCCGGCGGGCTGCATGCGACCTTGGCCGGCGTGGTGCTGGCGCTGTTCATTCCGACGCGGCCGCCGCCGAACCTCAAGGCTCTGATCGTCCAAGCCAACACCATCATGGCCGCCGAGACGAAGCACAACGAGGAAGTGCTGCGGCACGGCCCGTCGGTGCCGGCGCTGCGCGCCATCGACGCCATTCATGACCGTCTTGAATCGCCGGCCGACCGGCTGCTGCGCCATGCCGGCGCACGCTCGAGCTATATCGTGCTGCCGATTTTCGCGCTGGCCAATGCCGGCGTCGCGCTCTCGATGAATGTCATTCACGGCCACGAACAGTTGATGCTGGCGATCGTCGCCGGTCTGGTGATCGGCAAGCCGCTGGGGCTCGTTCTGGCGTCGGTGCTGGCGGTGTGGTCGGGGCTGGCGGTTAAGCCGGCCGAATATTCCTGGCGGCAACTGGGCGGCGCGGGCGCGCTGGCCGGCATCGGC
Source organism: Rhizobium sp. Q54 (assembly GCA_945870035.1). Taxonomy (GTDB): domain Bacteria; phylum Pseudomonadota; class Alphaproteobacteria; order Rhizobiales; family Xanthobacteraceae; genus Pseudolabrys. The sequence continues at coordinate 7,150 of CAMBQQ010000006.1, forward strand.
TTCACCATGTCGCTGTTCATTGCCGGGGAAGCCTTCCCGGTGCCGGAGGACTTCGCCGCTGCCAAAATCGCGGTTTTCGCCGCCTCCGTCCTGTCCGCCGTCATCGGCGTCGCGGTGCTCTGGTCGGCCAGGCCGCCCGCGGACGCCCAGGAGGGGTGAGGGCGGGCCGTCCTTGCATCGAGCGATTCCCACCTATATAAGCCCGGCACATCACTCACGCGGATGTTGGCTTTAGGCCCCGACAATGGGTCAAAAAGGCCGTCCGGTGGCCCCTTTTTCTTTAACGAAAAGAAGGGCTCACACACATCCGCGGCGGATCAACCGGAGAATTCGAATGGCTATTCCTGACTTCACGATGCGTCAGCTGTTGGAAGCTGGCGTCCACTTCGGCCATCAGGCCCACCGCTGGAACCCGAAGATGGGTCAATACATCTTCGGCACCCGCAACAACATCCACATCGTCGACCTCGCCCAGACCGTGCCGATGCTGCACAAGGCGCTGCAGGCCGTCAGCGATACCGTCGCCAAGGGTGGCCGCATCCTGTTCGTCGGCACCAAACGCCAGGCGGCCGACGGCATTGCCGCAGCGGCCAAGCAGTCGGCGCAATATTACGTCAATTCGCGCTGGCTCGGCGGCACGCTGACCAATTGGAAGACCATCTCCGGTTCGATCTCGCGCCTGCGCAAGCTTGAGGAGATGCTCGGCACCGGTGCGGCGGCGAGCTACACCAAGAAAGAGCGCCTGACCATGCAGCGCGAGCGCGACAAGCTCGACCGCTCGCTCGGCGGCATCAAGGACATGGGCGGCGTTCCCGACCTCATCTTCGTGATCGACACCAACAAGGAAGACATCGCGATCAAGGAAGCGCGCCGTCTCAACATCCCGGTGGCGGCGATCGTCGATACCAACTGCGATCCGAACGGCATCACCTATCCGGTCCCCGGCAACGATGACGCGGCGCGCGCCGTGACGTTATATTGCGACCTGATCGCGCGCGCCGCGCTCGATGGCATTTCGCGCTCGCAGGGCGAACGTGGCGTCGATCTCGGCGCCCAGGAAAAGCCGATCATGGCGGAGACGATCCCGACCGCGCCGGCGACCGCCGATCTCGGCTTCGAACAGCTTGCCGGCCCACGCGGCGTCGCCGACGACCTCAAGAAGCTCACCGGCGTTTCGCCGGCGATCGAGAAGCAGCTCAACGATCTCGGCATTTTCCACTACACCCAGATCGCCGAGCTCTCGCCGACCGCCGCGCACAACATCGGCGAAGAAGTGGGCCTGCCGGGCCGCGTCGATGGCTGGGTCGCCAAGGCCAAGCAGATGACGGCGGAAGCCGAATAATAAAACTGGCGCCTGCGTACAGTGCGCGGGCGCCGGTTACTTCAAATCAAGATTGAACGACGCCACCGGCCCGGCCGGTCGCGGCCAAGGGATATTTGAAATGGCACAAATCACCGCCCAAATGGTCAAGGAACTGCGCGAGTCGACCGGCGCAGGCATGATGGATTGCAAGGCCGCTCTCAGCGAAACCGGCGGCGAAATGGAAGCCGCGCAGGATTGGCTGCGCAAGAAGGGCCTGTCGAAGGCCGCCAAGAAGGCCGGCCGCGTCGCCGCCGAAGGTTTGATCGGCCTCGTCGTGCGCGGCCCCACGGCCGTCGTCGTCGAATTGAATTCGGAAACCGATTTCGTCGCCCGCAACGACATGTTCCAGGGCTTGGTCAAGATGGCAGCCAATGTCGCCTTCGATGCCGGCACCGACATCGAGGCGATGAAGGCCGCCAAGGTCGGCGACATCACGCTTGATGCCGCCATCAACGACACCATTGCGAAAATCGGCGAGAACATGTCGCTGCGCCGCGCCGACATGCTGGAAGTGTCCAAGGGCGCCATCGGCAGCTACATCCACAATGCGGTGAGCGACGGCCTCGGCAAGATCGGCGTTCTGGTCGCGCTGGAATCGACCGGCAATGTCGATGAGCTGACCGCGCTCGGGCGCCAGCTCGCCATGCATGTCGCGTCTTCGAAGCCGATTGCGCTCGATGCCTCGGGCGTCTCGGCCGACATCATCAAGCGCGAGAAGGACGTGCTCGCGGACAAATTCCGTCAGCAGGGCAAGCCCGAGGCGATGATCGAGAAGATTGTCGAGTCCGGCCTGAAGACCTTCTACAAGGAACAGACCTTCCTCGAGCAGCCCTTCATCTTCGACGACAGCGGCAAGAAGTCTGTGGCACAGGCCGTCAAGGAAGCCGAAGGCAAGGTCGGCGGTCCGATCAAGATCACCGGCTATGTGCGCTTCGGCCTCGGCGAAGGCATCGAGAAGCAGGAATCCGATTTTGCCGCCGAAGTCGCCGCGGCGGCTGGCCAGAGCTGATTCTGAGTGCCGGCGCCCAAAAGGCGCCGGTTTCGATTTGCGACGCGACGATGTGCCGATAAATTTTAAGGTCGCCACTTCATGACTGATCCGATTTACAAGCGCGTCATCGTCAAGCTGTCCGGCGAGGCGCTCAACGGCGCAAAGCCTTTCGGCATCGACCAGGAAACCGTCGAGCGCATAGCCGCCGATCTCGCCGCGACCGCCAAGCTCGGCGTCGAACTCGGCGTCGTCGTCGGCGGCGGCAACATCTTCCGCGGCGTCGAAGTATCCTCGCGCGGCGTGCCGCGTCCGGTCGGCGACACCATGGGCATGCTGGCCACGGTAATGAACTGCCTGGTTCTGGAAGCCGCCATCGAGCGGCAGGGCCGTGAGGCGCGCACGCTCTCGGCGCTCGCCATGACCTCGGTCTGCGAAACCTATAACCGCAAGCGCGCCATGAAGAATCTGGCGAAAGGGCGTGTCGTCCTTCTGGCCGCCGGAACCGGCAATCCGTTCTTTACGACCGACACCACCGCCGTGCTGCGCGCCGCCGAACTGGAATGCCAAGCGGTGCTGAAAGCCACCAATGTCGATGGTGTCTACACCGCCGACCCGAAGAAAGACCCGAAGGCGGTGCGCTACGAGCGCCTCGGCCATCAGGAAGCCATCGAAAAGGACCTGCGGGTAATGGATGGCGCCGCCTTCGCCCTTGCGAGAGAGAACCGGACGCCTATCATCGTCTTCTCGATCGCGGGCAAGAACGCCATCGAGACGGTTCTGCGCGGCCAGGGCCGCACCACGATCGTCGGATAGTCCGGCCGCGCGGCTTTTAAAGCCTGCGGTTTATTTTGCTGGGGGATCGTCATGGCAAACGCAACATACGACATCAATGACATCAAGCGCCGCATGGCCGGCGCCTCGACCGCGCTCAAGGGCGAGTTGTCGGGCCTGCGCACCGGCCGCGCCTCGGCGCATCTGCTCGATCCAGTCATGGTCGATGCCTATGGCGCGATGATGCCGCTTCAGCAATGCGCCAGCGTCACCATCCCCGAACCGCGCATGATCGCGGTCAATGTCTGGGACAAGTCGCTGGTGAAAGCGGTCGAAAAGGGCATCGTCGATTCCAATCTCGGCCTGTCGCCGGCGACCGATGGGCAGACCATTCGCCTGCGTATTCCCGAACTCAATCAGGAGCGCCGCAAGGAACTGGTCAAGCTGGCGCATAAATACGCCGAGAATGCCCGCATCGCCGTGCGCCATGTGCGCCGCGATGCGATGGATGCGCTCAAGAAGCTCGAGAAGGATCACGGCAAGGACGAGATCGAGCGCTTCACCGCCGAAATCCAGAAGGCGACCGACGCCGGCATTGCCGAAGTCGATGCATTGCTCGGGACCAAGGAAAAGGAAATCCTCACCGTTTGAGGTCCACGACAATGTCCGAGGCCGAACTGCCGCAGAACGCCAAATCTTCCGGCGTAAAGCCCTCCGACACGCTGTCGACGCCCGCGGTGCCGCGTCACGTCGCCATCATCATGGACGGCAATGGCCGCTGGGCAGCGGCGCGCGGACTGCCGCGCGTCGAAGGCCACCGCCGGGGCGTCGAAGCCCTGCGGCGCACGATCCGCGCCGCCGGCGAGATCGGCATCAAGGTCATCACCATCTTCTCGTTCAGTTCGGAAAACTGGTCGCGCCCCGCCGCTGAAGTCGGCGAGTTGATGGGGCTGCTGCGCCGCTTCATCCGCAATGATCTCGCCGAACTCCACAAGAGCGGCGTGCGCGTCCGCGTCATCGGCGAGCGGGAAGGGTTAGAGGCCGATATCGGCCGCCTGCTGATCGAAGCGGAAGAACTCACCAAGGATAATACCGGGCTAACGCTCGTCGTCGCCTTCAATTACGGCGCGCGTCAGGAGATCGCGCGCGCCGCGCGGCGGGCCGCCGAGGCGGTCGCGCAAGGACGGTTGAAGCCGGAAGACGTCACGGTCGAAACCATTGGCGGACTTCTCGACAGCGCCGATCTGCCGGACCCCGATCTGATTATCCGCACCAGCGGCGAGCAGCGGCTGTCGAATTTCCTGTTGTGGCAATCGGCCTATAGCGAACTGGTTTTCGTCCCGACGAATTGGCCGGACTTCGATCGCGCTGTGCTTGAAAGTGCGATACGCGAATATCAGCAGCGCGAGCGCCGCTTTGGCGGGCTCACCGCCAAAACCGGGTCGTGAGCCGCGTGGCAGAACCGGAGCCCACCGCGCCATCCTCAACCGTCAGCAACCTGACGCTGCGGATCGCGTCGGCGGCGGTAATGATTCCGGCGGCGCTGGCAGCGGCGTATTTCGGCGGCTGGCCCTTCGCACTGTTCTGGGCGGCGGCGGCGATTGCCGTGCTGTGGGAATGGACCCGTCTGGTGAAGGGCGCGGTGTGGATCGCCTTCGGCGTTCCCTATGCGGCGGCATTGTTCTTCGCGCCGGTCGTGCTGCGCGCTGACGCTTCATACGGTTTGCTGGCGATTGTGCTGCTGTTCGCCATCGTCTGGTCGACCGACATTTTCGGCTATTTCGGCGGCCGCGCCATTGGCGGGCCGAAACTGATGCCCGCGGTCAGCCCGAAGAAAACATGGTCCGGCGCGATTGCCGGTACATTGGGCGCGATGATCGTTGCTGTGTTGGTGGCGCGCGCGTTCGGTCCATTTAGCACCGTGACCGTTGCGGGCGTCGCGTTCTTGTTGTCGGTCTGCGCGCAGGCCGGCGATCTGTTTGAATCCTTCGTCAAGCGCAAATTCAACGTCAAGGATTCCAGCCAGCTCATTCCCGGCCATGGCGGCGTGATGGACCGGCTCGACGGTTTCTGGGCGGCGGCTCTGGCGGCCAGCGTCATCGGCGTTTCGCGCGGCGGCGTAAGCGAAGCGGCGCGCGGTTTGTTGATATGGTGAGTGCGCCGCGCAGCGTGACGATATTGGGCGCCACCGGTTCGATTGGCGCGAGTACGGTCGATCTGATCAAGCGCAATCCAGCGCGGTTTCGGGTCGAGGCGGTGGCCTCCGGCCGCAATGTCGAAGCCCTTGCTAAAGTTGCCCGCGAGGTCGGCGCGCGCAGTGCCGTCGTCGCCGACGCGGAGTGTTATGGCGCGCTGAAAGAAGCGCTGGCCGGCAGCGGCATCGAGGCTTCGGCCGGTGAGGCCGCCTTGATCGAGGCCGCGCAAGCGCCGGCCGACTGGGTCATGGCGGCGATCGCGGGCGCGGTTGGCCTTAAGCCGACCATGGCGGCGATCGAACGCGGCGCCACCGTCGCGCTCGCCAACAAGGAATGCCTGGTTTGCGCCGGCGCTTTGTTCATGACCGCTGCTGCGCGCTCGGGTGCGACCGTGTTGCCCGTCGATAGCGAGCATAACGCGCTGTTTCAGGCGATGAGTGCCGGGCGCCGTGAAGACGTCCGCCGCGTCATTCTCACTGCATCAGGTGGACCGTTTCGAACGTGGACGCTCGACGCCATCAAGCAAGCAACGCCGGAGCAGGCGCTGCGCCATCCGAACTGGTCGATGGGGCCGAAAGTGACCATCGACTCCGCCAGCCTGATGAACAAGGGTCTGGAACTGATCGAGGCGCATCATTTGTTCGCGCTGCCGCCGGACGAGATTGACGTACTGGTGCATCCGCAGTCGGTCGTGCACGGCCTGGTTGAATTCTGCGATGGCTCAGTGGTCGCCCAGCTTGGCCCGCCGGACATGCGGGTGCCTATTGCCCATTGCCTGGCCTGGCCGGAGCGGATCGACGGCCCGGCGCCGCGTCTCGATCTGGCCCGTTTACGCGAACTGACCTTCGAGGACGCCGATCTGGTCCGCTTTCCCGCTTTGCGGCTGGCCCGGGAGGCGATGGTAACGGGCGGCGCCGCGCCGACGGTGCTCAACGCCGCTGACGAGGTGGCCGTCAGCGAATTCATCGCCGGCCGGATACCGTTCCTGGCCATCGCCGCTCTGGTGGAAAAGACGCTGGAGGCGGCCGAAGCCCGCGGTCTTTTGGCCGACCCGGCCAGTATCGACGCGGCTTTGGCCGTTGACCATATTGCGAGATCCCTGGCGAAAGACCTCATCGGGGCCCTTGCGCAATAATGCCGTAAAGGCATCCTAGTAACCTTTCAGTATTATTGATGGCGGCCTTAAAGGCAGCCTTTTGGACTTGGGGACGAGGGCATTATGGGTTCGGACATCATGGGGAGCTTGAGCGCCTTCGGCGGCGGCGCGGTCGGCTATATCGTGCCGTTTCTGTTTGTGCTGACCGTCGTGGTGTTCTTCCATGAACTCGGCCATTTCCTGATCGCGCGCTGGTGCGGCATCAAGGTCCTGGTGTTCTCGCTCGGCTTCGGCCCGGAAATCGTCGGCTTCAACGACAGGCACGGCACCCGCTGGAAGCTCTCGGCCATTCCGCTCGGCGGCTATGTGAAGTTCTTCGGCGACGACAATGCAGCCAGCGTGCCCGACCATGCCGGCGCCGCAGCCATGACCGAGGCTGAACGTAACGACAGTTTCGTCCACAAGCCGGTCGGCAAGCGCGCCGCCGTGGTCGCGGCCGGGCCGATCGCCAATTTCATCCTGGCGATCGTCATTTTCGCCGGGATTTTCATGATTTCCGGCAAGCAATCGACCACCGCGCGGGTCGATGCCATCCAGGAGGGCAGCGCAGCGCAAGCCGCCGGCTTCAAGCCGGGCGATCTGGTGCTGGCCATCAATGGCACCCGGATCGAGAGCTTCTCCGAGATGCAGCGCATCGTCAGCATCAGCGCCGGCGAGACCCTCAACGTCGATGTCGAACGCGGCGGCGTCACCGTGCCGCTCAAGGCCGTGCCGCAAATGCGCGAGCTGAAAGACAATTTCGGCAATGTCCACAAACTGGGCGTGCTCGGCATCAGCCGTTCGATGGCGGCCGGCGACATCCGAACCGAAAAAATGGGCCCGGTGACGGCCGTCGTCGCCGGCGCCAAGGAAACCTGGTTCGTGGTCGACCGCACCATTTCCTACATAGGCGGCATCTTTGCCGGCCGCGAAGCCGCCGACCAGCTCGGCGGCCCGATCCGGATCGCGCAAGTGTCAGGGCAGGTGGCGACCGCCGGTTTCACCGCCTTGCTGCACCTGACAGCGGTGCTGTCGGTCTCCATCGGCCTTTTGAACCTGTTTCCGATTCCCTTGCTCGACGGCGGTCACCTTTTGTTCTACGGGATCGAGGCGGCGCGGGGCCGGCCTTTGTCGGAACGGGCCCAGGAGTTCGGCTTCCGGATCGGACTGGCCATCGTCGTAATGTTGATGATTTTTGCAACCTTTAATGACATCCTGCATCTGGCTACTTCGTAACGCTGGCCGGAGCGGTTCCCACGATCGTTGCCTATGGGCAACTTTATGAGGGGAAAAGGAAACTTGGCGCGGCGGTTTCGTTTGCAGTGCGACGAAAACGCTGTACAAAGCAGGCTAATGTTGCCCGAGAGTCGGGTGCGCAGCGGCCTTTGGGCCGTAAGGAAGCGGTCGGGGCCGTCCAAACGGTTTTGTCCGTAAGGAAGCGGCTCTCGCCGCAAGGATAAAGGGCGCGTAGCGCATGAGACTTTGTGTGCGGGTGGTTCGGGGACTTGCCCTTAGCTTTGTGGTCCTCGGTGGTATCGCGGCCGGCGCCGGCGTTGCGACCGTCGCCTCGACGGGCGTAGCGCTTGCGCAGTCGGCTGCCTCCATCGTCGTTCAAGGCAATCGTCGCGTCGAAGCGGAGACGGTGCGCTCCTATTTCCGGCCCGGCCCCGGCGGCCGTCTCGGTCCCAACGAAATCGACGAAGGTCTGAAGGCGCTTTATGCGACCGGCCTCTTTTCCGACGTCCGCATCAACAATGCCGGCGGACGCGTCATCGTCACTGTGGCTGAAAATCCGGTGCTGAACCGGGTTGCGTTCGAAGGCAACAAGAAGGCCAAGGACGAACAGCTCAAGGTCGAAGTGCAGTCGAAGCCGCGCGGCACGCTGTCCAGGCCGACCGTGCAGGCCGACGTGCAGCGCATCCTAGAAATCTACCAGCGCAGCGGCCGGTTCGACGTTTCCGTCGATCCCAAGATCGTCGAATTGCCGAACAGCCGCGTCGACCTGATCTTCGAGATCAAGGAAGGCGAAAAGACCGGCGTCAAGGACCTCCGGTTCGTCGGCAACAAGGCGTTCTCGCACGGCCGGTTGAAGGACATCATCAAGACCTCGGAAAGCAACTTTCTGAGCTTCCTGCAAACGACCGATATTTACGACCCGGATCGCGTCGAAGCCGACCGCGACCTGCTGCGCCGTTTTTATCTCAAGAATGGCTACGCGGACGTCCGCATCGTTTCTGCGGTTGGCGAATACGACCCGGCCAAGAAGGGGTTCGTGATTACCTTCACCATCGATGAAGGCAATCAGTATCGCGTCGGCTCGATCGACGTGGTGTCGAACGTCAGGGCGATCGATCCGGGCACCTTGCGCGGCAGCGTCAAGCTCAGCCAGGGCAATGTCTACAACGCCGACCTGCTCGAAAAGAGCGTCGAGGCGATGACGGTGGAAGCCGCCAAGCGTGGTTATGCCTTCGCTACCGTGCGGCCGCGCGGCGACCGCAATCCCGAAGCCCGCACCATCAATCTCGCCTTCGTCGTCGATGAAGGACAGCGCGCCTATATCGAGCGCATCAACATCCGCGGCAACATGCGCACCCGCGACTATGTCATTCGCCGCGAGTTCGATCTCAGCGAAGGCGACGCTTATAATCGTGCGCTAATCGACCGTGCCGAGCGCCGATTGAAGAACCTCGACTATTTCAAGACCGTCAAGATCACCAACGAGCCCGGCTCTGCGCCGGACCGCGTTGTCGTCAACGTCGATCTCGAAGAGAAGGCGACGGGCGAATTCTCCATCGCCGGCGGTTATTCGACCGCCGACGGCTTCATCGCCGAAGCCAGTGTCGCCGACCGCAATCTCATGGGCCGCGGCCAATATGCCAAGGCGTCGGTCACTTATGGTCAGAGTACGCGCGGCGTCGAACTCTCGTTCGTCGAGCCGTACCTGCTAGGCTATCGCATGGCCGGCGGCATCGATCTGTTTGCCAAGGAAAACCAGGCATCGAATTCGATTTCCTATGACACCAAGTCGATGGGCGGCAACCTGAAGCTCGGCCTGGCGCTGACCGAAGAACTGACGTTCTCGCCGCGCTATTCGCTGTACCGGCAGGAAATCTCGCTGGCGGGCGTTTACAACAACTGTAAAGATAATGCGGCCGCGACAATCAATGGCGGTCCTGGTGTTACGGTGGGCAACTCCTGCTACTCCGACGGCGGCGAAGCTTCGCTCGCGGTGCGTAAGGAATTGGCGAGTGGTCCGGTCACGGTTTCGCTGCTCGGCTATACGACCAGTTACAACACGCTCGACAACGTCAAGATGCCGACCAGCGGCCTGGTCGCGTCTTTGTCGCAGGATTTCGCCGGCGTCGGCGGCGACGTGAACTTCGTCCGCACGACGGCGGAGATCCGCAACTACTACGAAGTGCTGCCGGATGTGGTCGGTGTCGCCAAGCTGCAGGGCGGTAACCTCTCCAGCTGGGGCGGCCGGGACCTGCGCATGCTGGATCATTTCCAGATGGGTCCGAACCTGGTCCGCGGCTTCGCGCCCGGCGGCATCGGTCCGCGCGACTTGACGGCCGGCAGCAATAACGACGCGCTCGGCGGCACCATGTACTGGGGCGCCAGCATCGAATTCCAGACGCCGCTTTACTTCCTGCCGAAGGATATCGGCATCAAGGTCGCGACTTTCGCCGATGCCGGCTCGGTCTGGGGCTACAAGGGACCGACGGGCTGGGATGTAACCGGTGAAACCCTGCAGGTCGGTCTCGGCGATGCCAGCATGGTCCGCTCTTCGGTCGGTGTCGGCCTGATCTGGGATTCACCGCTCGGTCCGTTGCGCTTCGATCTCGCTTATCCGATCCAGAAGTACTGCGCGCAGTCGATCGGTGGCGGCGAAGTCTGCGACAAGACCCAGATATTCCGGTTCGGCGGCGGCACGAAGTTTTGATCGCCGCTGCTTTGGGCGGAGCGACACTTGCGGAATGAGCGAGCCGGTATTTCTACGCGACACGCGCGGTCTCTCAATTGACGAGATCGTCGCACTGACAGGCGCCGCCGCCCCACAAGGGGCGGTGCGCGCGCGTCATATCGTCAATGTCGCGCCGCTCGACCGCGCATCGCCCTCCGACATTGCCTTCTTCGACAACAAACGTTTCAGCATTGCCGCTGGCAGGACGCATGCCGGCGTCTGCCTGACCAGCGCGGCTCTGGCCAAGGACCTGCCGGAGCGGGTGGAGGCGCTGATCGTGCGCGAGCCGTTTCGCGCTTTCGTCACAGTGGCGCGCGCGCTGTTTCCGCAATCGCTGCGTCCGTCATCGCTGGCGGCGGCAGGCAGCGTGGCCGGCGCCCATATCGACGCCACCGCGCGGCTGGAAAGCGGTGTCACCGTCGAGCCCGGCGCGGTGATCGGGCCGCGCACCGAGATCGGCAGCGGCACCGTTATTGGCGCAGCCGCTGTCATCGGCACCGATGTGCGCATCGGCCGCGATTGTTCGATCGGTTCCGGCGCCGTGCTGACCAATGCGCTGGTCGGCGACCGCGTCATCCTTCATCCGGGCTGCAAGATCGGCCAGGATGGCTTTGGCTTTGTCATGAGCGGCAGCGGTCATCTCAAGGTGCCTCAGGTCGGCCGTGTCATCATCCAGGACGATGTCGAAATCGGCGCCGGTACTGCGATCGACCGCGGCGGCATTCGCGACACGGTCATCGGCGAGGGCACCAAGATCGACAATCTCGTGCAGGTCGGCCACAATGTCAGCATCGGCCGCCACTGCATCGTGGTGGCGCATACCGGCATTTCCGGTAGTTCGACGCTGGAGGATTTCGTCGTTCTCGGCGCGCGTGTCGGCATCAACAACGATGTCACGGTCGGCGAAGGCGCGCAGATCGCGGCGATCAGCAACGTCAACGGCAATGTGCCGGCCGGCGCGCGCTGGGGCGGTACGCCGGCCAAGCCGGTCAAGCAGTGGTTCCGCGAGATCATGGCTATCGAGCGGCTTGCCCGCCCAAAGGACGGCGCCGCGTCCGCGGCCGACGAGTGAGAGACATGCCCATGGACGAAGCCGTCAGAAAACTGGAAGCCGCCGATATCGCTTTGGTGATGCAGATGCTGCCGCATCGCTACCCGTTCCTGCTGGTCGACCGCGTCATCGACATTCGCGGCGACGAATTCGGCATCGGCATCAAGAACGTCACCATCAACGAGCCGCAGTTTCAGGGGCATTTCCCTGGCAACCCGATCTTTCCGGGCGTGCTTTTGATCGAGGGCATGGCGCAGACCGCCGGCGTTTTGTGCATCGCCGCGACCTCGTCGAGCCAGCCCAAGTCGGTGTTCTTTCTCACCATCGACAAGTGCAAGTTTCGCAAGCCGGTCGTGCCCGGCGATACTGTCGAGTTTCACATGACGCGCACGGCGCGGCGCAGGAACATGTGGTGGTATCATGGGCAGGCCAAAGTGAACGGCGTTGTCGTCGCCGAAGCCGATCTCGGCGCCATGATTTCCGACCGATGAGCGGCAGCAGATGAGCGCAACATTGGCGGACGCCAAGGTCGAGACGACATCCGAGACCCGCATCGATCCGACGGCCCGGATCGAGCCAGGCGCGGTTATCGGGCAGGGCGCTCAGATCGGGCCGTATTGCACCATCGGGCCGCATGTCGCCGTCGGCGACAATTGCCGGCTGCTCGCCCATGTCAACGTCACCGGCCACACCACGATCGGCCCGCGCACCGTCATTCATCCTTTTGCCTCGCTCGGTTCGCCGCCGCAGTCGTTCAGCTATCGCGGCGGCCCGACGCGCCTGATCGTTGGCGCCGATTGCGACATCCGCGAAAACGTGACGATGAACACCGGCACCGAGGACGACCACGGCCTGACGTCGGTCGGCAACAATTGCTTCCTGATGGTCGGCACCCATATCGGCCACGATTGCACGGTCGGCGACAATGTCGTTTTCGCCAACAACACGATGCTCGGCGGTCACGTCAGCGTTGGCGACAAAGTCGTGTTCGGCGGCAATGTCGCGGTGCGCCAGTTCGTGCGCATCGGCGAAGGCGCTATGATCGTCGGTATGAGCGGCGTGCGCGCCGACGTTATCCCGTTCGGCATGGCGCAGGGCCCGCTGGCTTTTTTGGTCGGGTTGAACGTGGTCGGCATGCGCCGGCGCGGCCTTTCCAAGGCGGAAATCCACGGCGTGCGCGACGCCTATCGTGAACTGTTCTTCGGCGAGGGCGGCTTTCGTTCACGTATCGATAAAGTGGCGGCGGCGCATCCCTCGAACGCGCTGGTCGTCCGCATCTTCGAATTCATCCGTGCCGGCAAGCGGCCTTTCACCATGGCGATCAATCGCGCCGAGGCGGACACCGATTCATGACCGAAGGGCATGTGTCCGCCGCGCCGGATGCCGGCGGCGATGGCCCGCTCGCGCTGGTGTGCGGCGGCGGCAGCCTGCCGCTGGCGGTCGCCGATCATGTCGCCAGACGCGGCCGCCGCGTCATCCTGTTTCCACTGATCGGGGCTGCCGCGCCGGATGGCTTTGCCGGGCGTGCGCATCATTGGCTGCATCTCGGCCAGATCGGCAAATTCCTCAAAGTGGCCCGCGCCGAAGGTTGCCGCGATATCGTCTTCATTGGCGCGCTGGTGCGGCCGTCGGTCTGGAACGTGCGTCCCGACTGGCGCACCCTGCTGGCGCTGCCGCGCGTTTTTGCCGCCTATCGCGGCGGCGACGACCATTTGCTGACACGGGTCGGCGCGTGGATAGAAGAGTTCGGCTTTCGTTTGCTGGGCGCGCATGAAGTGGCGCCGGAAATTCTGATGCCCGAAGGCTTGCTCGGCCGCGTGGCGCCGTCCGATGCCGCGCGGGAAGATATCGCGCTCGGCCTCGATTATTTGCGCACCGCCGGCCGTTTCGACATTGGTCAGGCCGTTGTCGTAGCCGACAAACATATTGTCGCGGTCGAGGCTGCCGAGGGCACCGATGAAATGCTCAAGCGCGTCGCCGCGTTGCGCGCCAATGGCCGGCTGCGCACGGCGCCCGGCAAGGGCGTCCTGGTCAAGGCGGTGAAGCCTCATCAGGACCGGCGGTTCGATCTGCCGTCGATCGGCCCGCTCACGGTAGAGGGCGTCGTTACCGCCGGCCTCGGTGGCATCGCGGTCACCGCTGGCGCGGCGATTGTCGCCGAGCCGGAGCAGATGGTGACGGCGGCTGAGCGCAGTTCGATCTTCGTCGTCGGCGTGCCGTCATGAATTTTTTTATCGTCGCCGGCGAGGAATCTGGCGACCGGTTGGGCGCCGCCTTGATCGCGGCGCTGCGGCGCGCCCGCCCGAACGCACGCATTACCGGCGTCGGCGGGTCGCATATGGCGGCCGAGGGCGTGCCGAGCCTGTTTCCGCTCGGCGATCTCGCTATCATCGGCTTTAGCGCCATCCTGTCGAGCCTGCCACGCATCCTGCGGCGCATAACCGAGGTGGCCGACGCGGTGATCGCCGCCAATCCCGACGTGCTGGTGATTATCGATAGTCCCGAATTCACCCATCGCGTCGCGCGCAAGGTGCGGGCGCGCGCGCCGCACATCCGCATCGTCGATTACGTGTGCCCGTCGGTCTGGGCGTGGCGGCCGTGGCGGGCGCGCGCCATGCGCTCTTATGTCGATCAGGTGTTGGCGCTGCTGCCGTTCGAGCCGGCGGCGATGCAACGGCGCGGCGGGCCGCCGACCGATTTCGTCGGCCATCCTTTGGCCGAGCGCGTCAGCGAACTCCGGCCGGATGCCGAGGAGGCGCGCCGCCGTCTTAGCGACCCGCCGCTGCTTCTCGTGCTGCCGGGCAGCCGTGGCGGCGAGATTCGCCGCATGGCGGAGGTGTTCGGCGCCACATTGGGGTATGTCGCGACCCATGCCGGCGCGCTGGAGGTCGTGGTGCCGTCCGTGCCGCGGCTGGAAGGCGCGGTGCGCGAAGCGGTGGCCAGTTGGCCCACAAAATCCTGGCCGGTGCCGGTGCGGATCGTCACCGATACGGCCGAGAAACACCGGGCGTTCCGGCAGGCGCGGGCAGCGCTGACCAAATCCGGCACCTCGACACTGGAGCTGGCTTTGGCCGGCGTGCCGATGGTGGCCGCTTACAAGGTGTCCTGGCCCGAGGAAATGGTTGGCCGCCTGCTGATTAACGTGCAGAGCTATATTCTGGCCAATCTGGTGGTCGGGACAAACGTCGTGCCGCAATTCCTCCAGTACCAATGCACGCCGGAAGCGCTCGGCGGTGCATTGGTACCATTGCTTTCGGATACGCCGGAGCGCCGCCTCCAGATTGAGGCCTTCGCCCGCCTCGACCGCATTATGGACATTGGCGGCATAGCACCGAGTGACCATGCGGCCGCCCTCGTTTTGCAAAGTTCGGGGGGCATTTAACCAAGCAATGCGTGAGGGTGTGGCGCCGCCGCCCCCGAAAGCGTAATTTGCCAACCCGGCGGCCGGTCTGCCGTCATCAATGACAGAACCCTGGAATTTGCCCCTTTGCCCGTTCCCGCCCGCGCATCGATTACTGCCGTCCACGGCTATGTGCCGCCGGACCTTCTGACCAATGCGGATCTGGCACGGCTGGTCGACACCACCGATGCCTGGATCACCGAGCGCACCGGCATCAAGGAACGGCACATCCTCAGGGGCGAGGGGCTCGGCACCTCTCATATGGCGGCCGAGGCGGTGCGTGGCCTCCTGGAAAAAACCGGCACGAGCCCAAGCGAGATCGATCTTCTGATTTGCGCCACGACGACGCCGGACATGCAGTTCCCGTCCACCGCCAACCTGATCTGCGACATGGTCGGCATTAAGGATATCGGCTCGTTCGACGTACAGGCGGCCTGTTCCGGCTTTCTCTATTCGCTCAACATCGCCTCGCAGTTCATCGCCAATGGCAGCGCCCGCAAGGTCATCGTCGTCGGCGCCGACAAGATGTCGTCGATCATCGATTACACCGACCGCGCTACCTGCGTGCTGTTCGGCGACGGCGCAGGCGCCGTGCTGCTGGAACCGAGCACGACCGGCTTCGGCATCATGGACTCTCTGGTGCGCTCGGACGGCGCCGGCTGGGTGCATCTGCATCAGAAGGCGGGCGGCAGCCGCATTCCGGCATCGGCAGAGAGCGTCGCGCTGCGCCAGCATTACGTACATCAAGAAGGTGCGGCGGTTTACAAATTCGCCATCGCCAAGATGGCGGAAGTCTCCGGCGAAATCCTGACGCGCAACAATCTGCGCGGCGACATGATCGACTGGCTGGTGCCGCATCAGGCCAACAAGCGCATCATCGAATCGACCGCCGAGAAGATGAAGCTGCCGATGGACAAGGTCATGGTGACCATCCACAAATACGGCAACACCACCAATGCAACGATCCCGCTCTGCCTGTGGGACTATGAGCCGCAATTGAAGGCCGGCAACAAACTTTTGCTGGCCGCTTTCGGCGGCGGTTTCACCTGGGCCGGCGCCTATGTGCAATGGGCCTATGACGGCGCCAGCGCGTCGACAATGAAATCCAAATCGAACGGCCACGCCTGATCGGCGCACCTAAGCCGCCCGGATAGCGCGCAAAGCGCAACGGAATTCTTAGGTCATGAGGAAACGACAATGAGCAAGCATCGCATCGGCATCGTTGGCCTTGGCATGGCGTTGAAGCCGCACCTCAAGAGCCTCGAGGAATTGCCGGAGCGCGTCGAGATCGCGGCCTGCTTCACGCCAAGCGCCGAACGGCGCAAGGCTTTTGCCGCCGCCAACAAGCACCCGGTCGTCGATACGCTCGACGCCATTTTGGCCGACCGCAGTATCGACGCGGTGCTGCTGCTGACGCCGCCGACCACGCATCTCGAACTGGTTGAGCAGTGCGCCAAGGCCGGCAAGCATGTACTTCTGGAAAAGCCGACCGACGTGTCGGCCGAGCGCGCCGCCAAGGCGGTCGAGGCGATGGAGAAGGCCGGCAAGACCTTCGCCATCATGTTGCAGCATCGATTCCGCGATGCGTCGCAAAAATTACGCGCCGTGATTCAAAGTGGCGAACTCGGCGCGCTGGTGTCGGCCTCGGCCTCGATCCGCTGGTGGCGCACGCCGGAATATTTCGCGCAGCCGGGCCGCGGCATGAAAGCGCGCGACGGCGGCGGTGTCCTGATTACGCAGGCAATCCACACGCTCGATCTGTTCCAGAGCCTGACCGGACCGATCGCCAAGGTAACGGCCTTCGCCAGAACCTCGCCGCAGCGCACGATCGACACCGAGGATATGGTCGCCGGCGGCATCGAGTTTGAGAACGGCGCGATCGGCGCGATCGATGCGACGACGACGGCCTATCCCGGTTTCCCCGAGCGCATCGAGATCGCGTTTGAAAAAGGCACCGCGGCCTTGGTCGCCGAAACGCTGGATATTTATTACCGCGACGGCCGTCACGATCATCACGAAGGCGAGGTGTCCAAGAGTGGCGGTGCCGATCCGATGGCGTTTCCGAACGATGCGCACAAGGCGCTGATCGTCGATTTCCTCGATGCCATCGATGGCAAGCGCGAGCCGCTGGTGAGCGGGCGGGAGTCACTCAAGGTGATGAGGCTGATCGAGGCGTTGTTAAGGTCGGCGGAGGAGGGGAAGGCAGTGGCGATCACCTAGCTCTCGCAGCACCGGAAAACAAAAAGGGCGGCTCATCGAGCCGCCCTTTTTTATCCGTCAGGTCGAAGCCTACTTGCGCCGCGAAATCGGCGTGTAATCCCGTGCCGTGGCGCCGGTGTAAAGCTGGCGCGGGCGGCCGATCTTCTGCTTCGGGTCCTCGATCATTTCCTTCCACTGCGCGATCCAGCCGACGGTGCGCGCGACCGCGAACAGCACGGTGAACATGGTGACCGGGAAGCCCATCGCCTTGAGCGTGATGCCCGAATAGAAATCGATGTTCGGGTACAGCTTTTTCTCGATGAAATATTCGTCCGACAGCGCGATGCGCTCCAGCTCCATCGCGACGTCGAGCAGCGGATCGTCCTTGATGCCGAGTTCGGTCAGCACTTCATGGCAGGTCTTCTGCATGATCTTGGCGCGCGGATCGTAGTTCTTGTAGACGCGGTGGCCGAAGCCCATCAGGCGGTAGCTGTCGTTCTTGTCCTTGGCGCGGCGGATGAATTCCGGAATGCGATCGACCGAGCCGATCTCCGACAGCATGTTGAGCGCCGCTTCGTTGGCGCCGCCATGCGCAGGCCCCCACAAACAGGCGCAGCCGGCGGCGATGCAGGCGAACGGATTGGCGCCCGACGAACCGGCCAGCCGCACGGTCGAGGTCGAGGCGTTCTGCTCGTGGTCCGCATGCAGAATGAAGATGCGGTCCATGGCGCGCGCCAGCACCGGGTTTGGCTTGTACTCTTCCGTCGGCACCGCGTAGCACATGCGCAGGAAGTTGGTCGAATAGTCGAGATCGTTCTTCGGATACACGAACGGCTGGCCGACCGAATATTTGTACGCCATGGCGGCGAGCGTCGGCACCTTGGCGATCATGCGCAGCGACGCGATCATGCGTTGCGTCGGATCGGCGATGTCGGTCGAGTCGTGATAGAATGCCGACAGCGCGCCGATCGAGCCGGTCATGATCGCCATCGGATGCGCGTCGCGGCGGAAGCCCTGGAAGAAGCGGCTCATCTGCTCGTGCACCATCGTGTGGCGCGTGACGCGGTAATCGAAATCGGCTTTCTGCGACGGCGTCGGCAGTTCGCCGTACAGCAAGAGGTAACAGGTCTCGAGGAAGTCGCCATGTTCGGCGAGTTGTTCGATCGGGTAACCGCGATAGAGCAGCACGCCCTCGTCGCCGTCGATGTAAGTGATCTTGGACTCGCAGCTTGCCGTCGAGGTGAAGCCCGGGTCGTAGGTGAACATGCCGCTTTCGCCGTAGAGCTTGGCGATGTCCAGCACATCCGGCCCGATCGAGCCCTTGTAGACCGGGAACTCCCAGTTCTTGTTGCCGACGGTAATCGAGCCGGTCGTTTTGGCGGCGGTTTTGGCGTCCATGGTCGAGCCCTCGGGATTGGCAGCGGGCGGCGCTAGCAGAAAACATGCGGGCGGAAAGCGCGTTGCCGGGGTGGCGAGCGGGACTTCCTGCCTTAATTTGGGTAGCCCATCCTTGTGTGCGCTGCAAGATAGAGCGGAATCTAGGTCTGCCCGCTATATAGGCATGGCTGTAACCTGCCAAGGTTTGCAGGGCGTAAACTTTCCGGGAAAATCGGCAGAAGCTTAGCCCGCGGCCTGGTCGCGCAGCCGGCCGAGGCTGTCGTCGCGGCCCAGCACCGCCAGCACGTCGAAGATTGGCGGCGAGGTGGTTTTGCCGGTCAGCGCCGCGCGCAACGGCTGCGCGACCGCGCCCAGTTTCACGTTTGTGCGCTCGGCGAAGTCGCGCACCACAGCTTCGACCGCGGCCGCGCTCCAGTCGGCAATGGCTTCGAGATCGGGCAGCAGCGCGGCAATGACCGCTTTGGCCTCCGGCGTCAGCAGGACCATGGCGGCCGGGTTGATCTCGATCGGCCGGCTCGCCCACAGGAAACGCGAAGCCTCGAACAGCTCGATCAAAGTCTTGGCGCGCTCCTTCAGGCCGGGCATGGCGAGCTGCAATTTGGCGCGCAATTCGGGCGTCATTTTGCCGGCCAACTCGTTGCCGCCGGCAATGTGCGGCAGCAGATCTTCGAGGATGGCGATGAGTTCGGCGTCATCGGTGCCGCGAATGTAATGGCCGTTGAGATTGTCGAGCTTGGCAAGATCGAGCCGCGCCGGCGCGCGGCCAATGGCCGGCAGGTCGAACGCGGCGACCATTTCCTCGGTTGAAAACGTTTCCTGGTCGCCATGCGCCCAGCCGAGCCGCACCAGATAATTGCGCATCGCCGCCGGCAGGTAACCCATGGCGCGATAGGCCTCGATGCCGAGCGCGCCGTGGCGCTTAGACAACTTGGCGCCGTCCGGGCCATGGATTAACGGGATGTGCGCCATCACCGGCACATCCCAGCCCATTGCCTCGTAGATCTGCTTTTGCCGCGCGCCATTGGTGAGATGGTCGTCGCCGCGGATGATGTGGGTGACGTCCATGTCGTGGTCGTCAACGACGACCGCAAGCATGTAGGTCGGGTTGCCGTCGGAGCGCAGCAGCACCAGGTCGTCGAGATCGGTATTCTGCCACACGACGCGGCCCTGCACCTGATCCTCGATCACGGTTTCGCCGGTCAACGGGGCTTTGAGGCGAATCACCGGCTTGACGCCGGCCGGCGCTTCGGCCGGGTCGCGGTCGCGCCAGCGGCCGTCATAGAGCCGGGCCCGGCCTTCCTTGCGTGCCGCTTCGCGCATGGCGGTGAGTTCCTCCGGCGAGGCGTAGCAGCGGTAGGCCTTGCCGTCGGCCAGCAGTTGCTCGGCGACTTCGCGGTGCCGCGCGGCGCGGGTGAACTGGTAGACGATGTCGCCGTCCCAATTGAGACCCAGCCATTTCAGGCCGTCGATAATGGCAGCAATGGCGGCGTCGGTGGAGCGCTCGCGGTCGGTGTCCTCGATCCGCAGCAGCATCTTGCCGCCGAAATGCCGGGCGTAAAGCCAGTTGAACAGCGCCGTCCGGCCGCCGCCAATATGCAGGAAGCCGGTCGGGGAAGGCGCAAATCGGGTGACGACGGGTCTGTTCATTGCCGGGCCTGTACCACAGTTGCGGCAGAAGATAACAGCGCATTTGACAGGGGGACGAGGGGCACGTCATGGGTTAGGCCAAATTGTCTTATAGGCCCAAACGAGCATGACCGACGATACGACGAGAGACGCAGCCGCCCCCGAAGCCCCGCGCGATTTCATCCGCGAGATCGTGGCGGGCGACCTTGCCACTGGCCGCGCCAAACAGGTGGTCACCCGCTTTCCGCCCGAACCGAACGGCTATCTGCATATTGGGCACGCCAAATCGATCTGCCTGAATTTCGGCATCGCCGAGGAATTCGGCGGGCGCTGCAATTTGCGTTTCGACGACACCAACCCGGCCAAGGAAGAACAGGAATTCATCGACGCCATCGAGCGTGACGTGACCTGGCTCGGCTTCAAATGGTCCGGCGAGGTCAAGTTCGCTTCGGACTATTTCGACCGGCTTTACGGCTGGGCGGTCGAACTGATCGAAAAGGGTTTGGCCTATGTCGATGACCAGACGCCGGACGAGATGCGCGCGGCGCGCGGCACGCTGACGGAGCCCGGCAAGAACTCGCCGTTCCGCGACCGGACGGTCGAAGAGAACCTGAAGCTGTTCGGTGCGATGAAGGACGGCCAGTTCGCCGCGGGAAAATGCGTCTTGCGCGCCAAGATCGACATGGCCTCGGGCAACATCAACCTGCGCGATCCAGTGCTTTATCGCATCGTCGATGCCTCGCATCCGCGCACCGGCACGGCGTGGAAGATCTATCCGAGCTACGACTTCGCGCACGGCCAGTCCGACGCCATCGAAGGCATTACGCATTCGATCTGCACGCTCGAATTCGAAGATCATCGGCCGCTCTACGATTGGTTCATCGCCAATTTGAGTGTGCCGTCGAAGCCGCATCAGTATGAAATGGCGCGGCTCAATCTGACGCATACGCTGCTGTCGAAGCGCGTGCTCACCGGGCTCGTGAAAGGCAACCATGTCAGCGGCTGGGACGATCCGCGCATGCCGACCATCGCAGGCTTGCGCCGCCGCGGCGTGCCGCCGCAAGCGATCCGTGATTTCGTCAAACGCATTGGCGTCGCCAAGGCGAACAGCCAGGTCGATCTCGGCGCGCTGGATTATTCGGTGCGCGAGGCGCTCAACAAGAGCGCGTGGCGGCGCATGGCGGTGCTGAAGCCGATCAAGGTCGTGATCGAGAATTATCCGGACGGCGAGGGCGAGGAACTGGAAGCCGTCAATCATCCCGACGATGCAGCGGCGGGTTCGCGCAAGATCAAGTTCACGCGCGAACTTTTCATCGAACGCGACGACTTCATGGAAGTGCCGGAGAAGAAGTTCTTCCGCATGGCGCCGGGCCGCGAGGTGCGCTTGCGCTACGCTTACTTCGTCACTTGCAAGGAAGTCGTCAAGAACGCGGCGGGAGAGTTCGTCGAACTACGTTGCACTTACGACCCGGCGAGCAAAGGCGGTAATTCGCCGGACGGCCGCAAGGTCAAGGCGACCATTCACTGGGTGTCGGCGGCGCATGCGATCCCGGCGGAGGTGCGGATTTACAATCTGCTGTTCAACGACCCGAACCCGAGCGCCGACCCGGAGATTTTCGCCTCGCAGATCAATCCGCAGTCGCGCGAAGTGTTGACCGATGCGCGGCTGGAGCCGTCGCTGGCCGAGGCCAAGGTCGAGGTGCCGGTGCAGTTCGAGCGCCAGGGCTATTTCTGCCTCGATCGCGACTCCGCTCCGGGCAGGCTGGTGTTCAACCGCACCATCGGTTTGCGCGACACCTATGCCAAGGATGTGGCGAAAGGGTAGGGCCTAATCCGTTCACATCCGTTCCCCTAGCTACAACCGCGTAACCCAATACAGTTACTTCTGGTTGTATCCGCGTTGGGGTGGCGTGTGGCGGACCCGTCGAGAACGCGCGCGAAGGCCTGGGCTGCCGGCATCGACGGCGCGCGGCGCGCCGCGGTGTGGTTGCCGGACGGCATTACCGAACAGGCCAGCCGCCTGCGCGGCGCCCTCACGGAATGGCTGGCCGCCGACACCGCGCCGGGACGGCTGCTGCCCTGGCTGCCGGTGGCATTCGGCGCCGGCATTGCGCTGTATTTCACCGCCGAGCGCGAACCGGCCTGGTGGGCGGCCTGTGCCTTTGCCATGGCAACCATCGCGCTTGCCGTCGTCGCGCGGCGGCGGCCGCTAGGTTTTCCACTTGCGTTGGGTCTTGCCGCTTTGGCGACCGGGTTCTGCCTCGTCACGCTGCACACGTTGCGCATCGCGCATCCGGTGTTGCAGACCGCGACATGGACGGCGCAGGTCTCAGGCTTTGTCGAAACCCGCGAGGAGCGCGAGAAGAGCGACCGCATCGTCGTCCGCGTTCACAGCTTCGACGCCGCACGCGTCAACGAGAAACCGGAGCGCGTGCGCGTCTCGGTGCGCAAGGGCACAGCGCCCGCGGTCGGCGACTACGTCGCGTTCAAGGCGCATCTGTCGCCGCCGCTTAGCCCCTTGCGGCCCGGCGGCTACGACTTTGCCCGCGACATGTATTTCCAGCAGATCGGCGCGTCCGGTTATGTGCTCGGCAAGATCAGAACAGAGACGCCGCAGGCCAGACCGAGCCTGTGGCTGCGCTACGCTTCGTTCATCGACGCCATGCGCGATGGCATGGACAACCGCATCCGCGCGGCGCTGCCGGGCGATCGCGGCGCGATCGCCTCGGCGCTGATCACGGGAAAACGCGACGCCATCTCCGCGCCGGTCAACGACGCCATGTACATTTCGAGCCTGGCGCATGTGCTGTCGATTTCCGGCTATCACATGGCGGTGGTCGCCGGCATCGTGTTCTTCGTCGTGCGCGCCGGCTTGGCGCTGGCGCCGTCTTTGGCCGTCGCCAGGCCCATCAAAAAATGGGCGGCGGCGGCGGCGCTGCTGGCGGCGGCGTTCTATCTGTTGCTGTCCGGCGCCGAAGTGGCGACGCAACGCTCCTTCATCATGGTCGCCATCGTGCTGATCGGCGTCATGATCGACCGCGCCGCCATCACCTTTCGTACGCTCAGCGTCGCCGCCTTTTGCGTGCTGCTGATCGCGCCGCAAGCGGTGGTGCATCCGAGTTTCCAGATGTCGTTCGCGGCGACGTTGGCGCTGGTCGCCATCTATCAGTACGGAATGCCGGGCGGGCCGTTCTGGCGCGCCGATCATGAGACGGCTTTGAAAACGCGTGTGGCGCTGTGGGGCGGCCGCGAAGTGATCGCGCTGTTGCTGGCTTCGCTGGTCGCGGGGCTGGCCACGACACCTTACGCGGCGTTTCATTTTCACCGCATTGCGCCTTACGGCGTCATCGCCAATCTGCTCGCCATGCCGGTGGTGTCGGCGATGGTGATGCCGATGGGCATTCTCGGCGTGCTGGCGATGCCGTTCGGCTTCGACGCCTTCTTCTGGCGGTTGATGGGCGCAGGCCTCGACTGGATGATCGGCGTCGCTTTGTGGGTGACGTCGCTGCCGGGTTCGGTCGGCCACATGCCGGCCTTTGGAGTCGGGCCGTTGCTGGTCGGTACATTGGGACTGCTGCTGATGTGCCTGTTGCGCACGCCGCTGCGCTGGACCGGCGCGGCCGTCGTCCTTGCCGCCAGCCTGTGGGCGTTGCACGCGCCACGCCCGGACGTGCTGGTTGCCGGCGACGGAAAGACCGCGGCCATTCGCGGGCCCGGCGGACGGCTGACATTGCTCGCCAGCGGCCGCGACAGCTTCGCGGTCAAGGAGTGGCTTTCCGCCGACGGCGATGCCCGCAAGCCGTTGGACGCCAGCCTCAAGGACGGCGTGCGCTGCGATGCCATCGGCTGCACCGCGCCTTTGGCCGATGGCCGGCTGGTCGCCTTTGCGCTGACGGCGGAGGCTTTCGCGGAGGATTGCGCGCGCGCCGTGGCCGTGGTGAGCCCGGGTGAGGCGCCGGCCGCGTGCCGGGCCGTGCTGATCGACCGTCCGGCCTGGAGGGCGCAGGGCGCGACGGCTTTGTTCTGGAATGGCGAAGCGTTCGAGCAGCGCGTGGCGCGACCGCAAGGCATCGATAGGCCGTGGGCACGTGCGCAGGCGGTGAGGGCGCTAACAGACGGAGCGCCGACGATTCGCCGCCCACCCGTACCCGATGCGACGCCACCAATGGACGCTTTGGAACCCGGTGACTAGTAACGCCGGAACATTGCCACCAGCTTGCCCTGGATGCGCACGCGGTTGGGCGGCAGGATGCGCACCTCGTAAGCCGGATTGGCCGGTTCCAGCGCGATCGACGCGCCGCGGCGGCGGAAACGCTTCAAGGTGGCTTCCTCGTCGTCGATCAGCGCCACCACGATATCGCCGGTATCGGCCGACTCCATGCGCCGGATGAGGGCAATATCGCCGTCGAGAATGCCGGCCTCGATCATCGAGTCGCCACGCACTTCGAGGGCAAAATGTTCGCCCGCCGACAGCAATTCCGCCGGCATGTTGATGACGTGGCTGCGTTGCTGGATCGCCTCGATCGGCGTACCGGCGGCGATGCGGCCCATGACCGGCACCGAAATCGGCCGGCCGCTGTCCTCGTCGCCGTCGCCATGATTGTGCACGACGCGGCCGCGGCCGAGGTCGCCTTCGATCACGCTCGGATTGAAGCCGCGCGAGCGGCTGACGCCGCCGCTGATGCCGTGGGCGACCGAATCCGGCAGCTTGATCACCTCGATGGCGCGGGCGCGATTGGCGAGCCTGCGGATGAAGCCGCGCTCTTCGAGCGCCGTGATCAGGCGGTGGATGCCGGACTTGGAGCGCAAATCGAGCGCGTCCTTCATTTCGTCGAAGGAGGGCGGCACCCCGGCCTCGGTCAGGCGCTCATGAATGAAGCGCAAAAGCTCGAACTGTTTGCGGGTCAGCATCGGTTTCTCTCCCCGTCACGGACGGCCCGAAAGTCCCCAAACGGGCACCGGGTCCGAAACAAATCATGAACGAACACTATCTGTTCGATATGTGTTCTGCAACCACTTAATTTGCCGTGAACAAGTCGAAAGACCGCTAAAGGGCGAGCTTAAGGATGACGCAAGGTGAACCGGCGGTCGCCGCGGGCGCGCCGGGGCCCCGAATCAACAGGCAGTCGGCCTTAGCCAACGGCGCCATCAGAGATGAGTCCTGCGCCGGCAGCGGCGTCGCCACAGGCCCGTCCGGGCCGGCCTCAAGCGTGGCGCGGATGTAGTCGGCGCGCTCGTCATTGGCCGGCATGTCGCGTCCGAGGCGGGCCGCTTCCGCCACCTGCTCGATGTCGGAACGGCCGGACAAAGTGCGGATCAGCGGCGCCAGGAACAGGAAGGCGCAGACATAGGACGAAACCGGATTGCCCGGCACGCCGAGCACATGCATGTCGCCAAGATCTTTGCGAGGAAGCCGCCCGTGCATCATCGGCCGGCCCGGCCGCAGCGCCACCCGCCAGAACGACAGGGCGAGACCTTCGGCCGTCAGCGCCTTCTGCACCAGATCGTGGTCGCCGACCGAGGCGCCGCCTGATGTCAGCAGGATATCGGCGCCGCTGTCGCGGGCGCGTCGGATCGCGCCGGCGATGTCCTCAAGCCGGTCGCGGGCAATGCCAAGATCGGTGACCTCGGCACCTTCGTTCTCGGCCAGCGCGGTCAGCGCAAAGCCGTTCGAATAGACGATCTCGCCGGCTTTCAGCGGACTGCCCGGCGCGACCAGTTCGTCGCCGGTGCCGAGCACGGCGATTTTCGGCCGCCGGTGCACGCTCAGGCTTGGGTGGTTCATGGCGGCGGCCAGCATCAAATCGCGGTCGGTGAGGCGGCGGCCCTGGCGCAGCAGCACCTCGCCTTGGCGGAAGTCGATGCCGGCGGCGCGGACATTGCGCGCTTTGGTGGTCGGCTTTTGCGTCGTCACGGTGTCGCCGTCGCGGGTCACCAGTTCCTGAACCACCACGGTGTCGGCGCCGTTCGGCATGACGCCGCCGGTGAAAATGCGCGCCGCCTGTCCCGGTCCGACGCTGCCGTCGAACGGATGGCCGGCGGCGACTTCGCCGATCACGGTCAAGGTTGCCGGGCCTTGCGCCACATCATCCGCGCGCACCGCATAGCCGTCCATGGCCGACAAAGCAGCCGGCGGCTGGGTGCGCAAGGCGGCGAGGTCTTTGGCCAGCACGCGGCCAAGCGCGCGATGCAGCGGCACAGTCTCGGCCGGCAGTGCGCGCGCGCCGGCCAGCACGCGCTGCAACGCTTCGGCGACCGGCATGAGCGGCAAGATTAGGCCTCCGCTTTGTAGGTGCCGGACTTGCCGCCGCTCTTTTCCAGAACGCGGATGCCTTCAATCCGCATGCCGCGCTCGACCGCCTTGACCATGTCGTAGATCGTCAGACATGCGATCGAGGCCGCGACCAAAGCTTCCATTTCGACGCCGGTCTGGCCGGTGACCTTGACCGTGGTCTGCACCAGAAAGCCGGGCAGCGAATGCTCCGGGAAAATATCGATCTCGACCTTGGTGATTGGCAACGGATGGCACAGCGGGATCAGGCCGTGCGTGTGCTTGGCCGCCATGATGCCGGCCAGCCGCGCCGCGCCGAGCACGTCGCCTTTAAGCGCATTGCCCTCGATCACCAGATCGAGGGTCTCCTTGCGCATGATGACCTTGCCCTCGGCCCGGGCGACGCGCTCAGTCTGCTGCTTTGCCGAGACATCGACCATGTGCGCCTGGCCGCGGCTGTCGAGGTGACTCAGCGCCGGTTTCGGCGCGGGCTTGGCTTTCGGCTTCGCTTTAGCGGCGGCCTTTTTGGCCATATCGATTACTCCGCGGCGGCGCTGTTGGCGGGCCGGGTCAGGAGGGTACGGGTGGCCGTGGTCACGTCGCTCTGCCGCATCAGGCTCTCGCCGATCAGGAATGTCGAGATGCCAATCCGGCCGAGCCGGGTGAGGTCGGCGGCGGTGTTCAGGCCGCTTTCGGCGACAACGACGCGGTCGCGCGGGACGAGCGGGGCGAGCCGCTCGCTGACGGCGAGCGAGGTCTCGAACGAGCGCAGGTCACGGTTGTTGATGCCGATCAGGCGGGACCTCAGTTTCAGCGCACGCTCAAGCTCATCTTCCTGATGAACTTCAATGAGGACATCCATGCTCATTGAAATAGCAGCATTTTCCAGGTCGCGTGCGGCGGCATCCTCGACTGCCGCCATGATGATCAGGATGCAGTCGGCACCCCAGGCACGCGCTTCCGCCACCTGATAGGGCTCGAACATGAAGTCCTTGCGCAAGGCCGGCAGCGCAGTGGCGTCGCGCGCTTGCGTCAGGAACTCGGGTTTTCCCTGAAACGACGGGCCGTCGGTCAGCACCGAAAGGCAGGTCGCGCCGCCGGCCTCATAGGCTTTGGCGAGCTTGGGCGGTTCGAAGTCGGCGCGGATCAGCCCCTTGGACGGGCTGGCCTTCTTGATCTCGGCAATCAGCGCCTGACCGCCGGCGGCGATCTTCGCCTCGATGGCGCGCAGGAAACCGCGCGGCGGGCTTTGCGCCTTCGCCGCCGCTTCAAGCTCGCTCAGCGAGCGGGCGCGCTTGGCCGCGGCGATCTCCTCGCGCTTGTAGGCTTCGATTTTTTTCAAAATGTCGGCCACGTCAGGCCTCTTCGGTTGCGCAGGACACGGCAATCAGCCGGTCGAGCCGGCCTTCGGCTTCACCGCTGTCGATCGCCTTGGCGGCCAGCGCCACGCCTTCCTTCAAATCCTTGGCCTTGCCGGCGACGATCAAGGCCGCGGCAGCATTGAATAGCGCGATATCGCGGAACGCGCCGGGCTTGCCCTTGAGCACGTCGAGCAGCGCCTTGGCGTTGTGCTCACCGTCGCCGCCTTTCAAGGCTTCGGGCTTGGCGCGCGGCAGGCCGGCATCCTCCGGTGAAATCTCGAAGGTGCGGATCTTGCCGCCTTTCAACTCGGCCACGCTGGTCGTGCCGACCGTGGTGATCTCGTCGAGGCCGTCGGAGCCGTGCACGACCCAGATCGATTCCGAGCCGAGATTGTTCAGCACCTGCGCCATCGGCTCGACCCAGTGCTTGGAGAACGTGCCGATCATCTGGCGCTTGACCGAGGCCGGGTTCGACAACGGCCCGAGCAGATTGAAAATCGTCCGGGTGCCGAGTTCGACCCGCGTCGGGCCGACATTCTTCATCGCCGGGTGATGCGCCGGTGCAAACATGAAGCCGATGCCGGCGTCACGGATGCAGCGGCCGACCTGATCGGCGGAAAGATCGATTTTGACGCCGAGCGCCTGCAACACGTCGGCGGCGCCGGATTTCGATGACAGCGCGCGATTGCCATGCTTGGCCACCGGCACGTCGCAGCCGGCGACGATAAAGGCGGCGCAGGTCGAGATGTTGTAGGAGCCGGAGGCATCGCCGCCGGTGCCGACCACGTCGATGGCGTCTTTCGGCGCCTTCACGCCGAGCATCTTGGCGCGCATCGTCGTCACCGCGCCGGTGATCTCGTCGACGGTTTCGCCACGCACGCGCAAGGCCATCAACAGCCCGCCCATTTGCGAGGGCGTGGCTTCGCCCGACATCATGCGGTCGAAGGCGTTGGCGGCCTCGTCGCGGCTAAGGCTGGCGCCAGTCGCAACCTTGGCGATGAGCGATTTGAAGTCGTCGGCCACAGGCATTGCTCCTCAACCGGCAAGATGCGCGGGCGCGGTTTGCGCCGATGATGTGCGTACCACCGATGACGATACGCGGCCGTGCGCGGCGTTCCAGGCGGCGGCCAGATCAAGGAAATTGCGCAGCATCAGATGGCCGTGCTCGGACGCGATGCTTTCGGGATGAAACTGCACGCCGTGCATCGGCAGGCTTTTGTGCGCCATGCCCATGACGAGGCCGTCGGCGGTTTCGGCGTTGACCTTGAGATCGCCCGGCATCGAGGAGCGCTCGACGATCAGCGAATGATAGCGCGTCGCATTGAACGGCCCGTTGATGCCGCGAAACACGCCGCTGGCGTCGTGCGCAATTTGCGACAGCTTGCCGTGCACCATTTGCGGCGCGCGGATGACCTTGCCGCCAAGCGCCTGGCCCATGGCCTGATGGCCGAGGCAGACGCCGAACATCGGGATGGTGTCGCCGGCCTTCTCGATGAGGTCGAGGCAGATGCCGGCCTCATTGGGCGTACACGGGCCGGGCGACAGCACGATACCTTCCGGCTCCAGCGCCATCACCTCATCGACCGAAATCTTGTCGTTGCGGTGCACGACAACGTCAGCGCCCAGCGAACCCAGGTAATGCACCAGGTTGAAGGTGAAACTGTCGTAATTGTCGATCAGGATGATCATGTTTTTAACCGCCCGCTCAAGGTCTTAAGGCGGGCTCGGTGAGGGGTCAAGGCGGCCGCCGGAGGCGCTAGGCCTTATGGATCGGGTCGATCCAGGCCACATTCTCCGGCTTTTCGACCGGCTCGATGTCGAGATTGACCACGACCGCCTCGTTGTCCGAACGCACCAGCACACATTCCAGGACTTCGTCGCGGCTGGCGTTGATTTCCTGATGCGGCACGTAAGGCGGGATGAAGATGAAATCGCCCGGTCCGGCTTCTGCGGTGAATTCGAGATGCTCGCCCCAGCGCATGCGGGCGCGCCCGCGCACGACATAGATCACGCTCTCCAGCGCGCCGTGATGATGCGCGCCGGTCTTGGCGTTGGGATGAATCGCCACCGTGCCGGCCCAGAGTTTTTGCGCGCCGGCGCGGGCGAAGTTGATCGCCGCCTTGCGGTCCATGCCCGGCGTCTGCGCGGTGTTCGGATCGAGCGAATTGCCCGGGATCACCTTGACGCCGTCGTGCTTCCATTTGTCGTGGGAGTGGTCGTGCGGGTGGTCGTGATCGTGGCTCATCAGGTTTCCTCCGTCCGCCAAGCTTAAACGATTATTGCCCGCGCTTCACCGCGCTGGCAAAGCGCCTGGCTTCTTCCGCCGCGCGGAACAACGCCTTCGCCTTGTTGACGCATTCCTGCTGCTCGGCGGCCGGGTTTGAATCGGCGACAATGCCGGCGCCGGCCTGCACATACATTTTGCCGTCCTTCACCAGAGCGGTGCGCAGCACGATGCAGGTGTCCATTTCGCCGGCGGCGGAGAAATAACCGACGCAGCCGGCGTAGAGCCCGCGTTTTTCCTTTTCCAGTTCGTCGATGATTTCCATCGCCCGCACTTTCGGCGCGCCGGAGGTGGTGCCGGCGGGAAAGCCTGCCGCCAGCGCATCGAGCGCGTCGTATCTCGGATCGAGCCTGCCTTCGACATTGGAGACGATGTGCATCACTTGACTGTAACGCTCGATGAAAAACTGGTCGGTGACCTTGACGCTGCCGATACTGGCGACCCGGCCGACATCGTTGCGACCGAGATCGAGCAGCATCAGATGCTCGGCGCGCTCCTTCGGATCGGCGAGCAGTTCGACTTCCAGCGCCTTGTCTTCATGTGGCGTCGCGCCGCGCGGCCTTGTGCCGGCGAGCGGGCGCAATTCGACAACATCGCCGCGCACGCGCACCAGGATTTCCGGGCTGGAGCCGGCGACGGCGAAGGTTCCGAAATCGAGGAAGTAGAGATAGGGCGCCGGGTTGGTCCGCCGCAGCGCGCGATAGAGCGAGAACGGCGGCAACGTGAACGGCGCTTCGAAACGTTGCGCCAGCACGACCTGAAAGATATCGCCGGCGGCGATGTATTCCTTGGCCTTGGCGACCATCGTCGCGTATTCGGCCGGCGTCGTGTTCGAAACCGGCGGGACTTCTAGTGGCCCTTCGTTGTATTCGGCGAGCGACTTGTCGAGCGGCCGGTCGAGCGCATCTACCACGGCCGACAGCCTTTCGGTGGCGCGCATCAACGCGACCTTGGCGTCGACGCCTTTTTCGGGCCGCACCGGTGTGACGATGGTGATCGAATCCTTCACCGCATCGAACACGACGATCAAGGTCGGCCGCAGCATGATGGCGTCGGGAATGCCGATCGGATCGGGATTGGGCTCGCCCAAATCCTCCATCAGCCGCACCATGTCGTAGCCGAGATAGCCGAACACGCCGGCCGCCATCGGCGGCAGCGTTTCGGGCAGATCGATGCGGCTTTCGGCGATCAGCGAACGCAGCGCGGCCAGCGGCGGCTCGGAGCAGGGCGTGAAGGCGTCGGGCTTGGTGCGGGCGGTGCGATTGATTTCGGCGCTGCGGCCATTGGTGCGCCACACCAGATCGGGCTCGATGCCGATGATCGAATGGCGCCCGCGCACCGCGCCGCCTTCAACCGATTCGAGCAGGAAACTGAGCGGCTTTCCGCCGCCGAGCTTGAGAAAGGCGGAGACCGGCGTTTCCAGATCGGCGACCAAGGTCGTCCACACCACCTGCGCTTGCCCGCGGCTGTAGCGTTCCGCGAAGGCGCTGTCGGACGGCTCGATCTGCATTGGTGTTATCTGTTGCTGGTGCCGCCGCCGACGACCTGGTTCAAGGCCGCCTGATTGAGCGTGACGCCGATATCGGCCTCGGCCTTGGCGATATATTGCCCGACGATGTCGTCGGCGAACGAATTTTGCAGCGACGCCGTCAGTTGCGTGGCTTCCGGCGCCTTGGCGTCGAACGCCGGTTCGGTGACGTCGGTAACGACGATGACGTAACGCTCGGTCGCCTTGTCGCCATCGACGCTGGCCGGCGAGCCCTTCGGCAGCTTGAAGGCGGCGTCGGTCACCTTCACCGGCAGGAAGCCGGCGGCGCGGCCGCGCGTCATGTCGGCGGCGGTGTCGACCCGCAAATTGTTCTCGGTGGCGATCTGCGCCAACGTCGCACCGGCCTTGAGCTTGGTCAGCATGTCGTCGGCCTTGGCCTGCAAACGCTTGGCGATTTCGTCGTCGCGCTGGCGCGCCGTCACCTGGTCCTTGACCTCGTCGAGCGTGCGGTCGCGCGCGGGCGTGATGCCGGTGACGTCGTAATAAAGATAGCCGTTCGGCGGCACCTGAAGCGCTTCGTTATCGACGCCGACATCGGTTGAAAACAGTGCGCCGACGACGTCCGGCGTCTTCGGCAAGGCCGCGACCGGCTGGCCATCGGGGCCGCGGCCGGAGCGGTCAACGGCTTCGATGGCGATTGCGGTGAGGTTCAATTTCTTCGCGGTCTCGGCCAAAGTCGCGCCACCGGCACGTTCGTCCTCGATCTTGTCGCGCAGCGCATTGATCTCGCTGCGTGCGCGCAATTCGGCGATTTCCTTTTTCAGATCAGGCGCGACCTCTTCATAGGTCTTCTGCGTGCCGGGTTCGATCTTGCCGACCTGCAACAGCACGGTGCCGAACGTGCCCTTGACCGGCGCGGAGTTTTCGTTGGGCTTGAGCGCAAAGGCGGCATCGGCCACCGCCGGATCGATGATGTCGGCCTTGGCGACTGTGCCGACATTGAGGTCGGTCTCGCTGATGCCGCGCTCCTTGGCCAAGTCGGCAAAGCTCAGGCCCTTGGTAAGGCGCTCATGTGCGGCGGCGGCTTCTTCCGGCTTCGGGAAGACGATCTGGCGCAGCTCGCGCTTTTCCGGCGTGCCGAAGCTGTCCTTGCGCGCTTCGTAAGCGGCCTTGGCTTCCTCGTCTTTAACGGCATCCGGTTTGGCGAGGTTGCTGGGCACAAGCGACAGCAATGTTGCCTTGCGATATTCCGGCGCGCGGAACAGCACTTTGCGGGTTTCGAAATACTGGGCGAGTTCTTCCGCAGTAGCGGCGGGAACGTCACCGGCCTGCGCCGCAGTGAGCGCAATATACTGGATGGCGCGCTTTTCGCCCTGATACTGGGCGATCGATTTCAGCGTCGTTTCCGGCACCTTCAGATCGCCGCTGACGGTCTGCGCGATCTGCCGGCGCAGCATCACATTGCGCTGTTCGGCAACGAAGCGGGCTTCGTTGAAGCCGGCATTGCGGATAACGGATTCAAAACGCGAACGGTCGAATTGGCCGTTGACGCCGCGAAACGCCGGATCGCTGGTGATGCGGTCGGCGATATCCTTGTCGGCGAGGCCGAGGCGCATCTGCTTGGCCTGCTCGTCGAGGGTGGTCTCGGCGACCAGCTGGCCTAGCAACTGGCGGTCGATGCCGAGCGCGCGCGCCTGATCGTTGGAGATCGGGCGGCGCATGCGCTGGCCAAGCTGCTGAAGCTTTTCGGTGTAATAGTTGCGGAACTGCTCGATCGAGATTTCGGTGCCGCCGATCTTGGCGACCGAATTCTGGCCAAAGCCGCGGAAAATATCGCCGATGCCCCAGATGGCGAAGGAGATGATCAGGCCGCCCATGATGACGCCCATCACGGCCTTGCCGATCCAGGTGGACGTCGCTTTGTGGATACCGCGGAGCATGGGCTATCGTTCTCTCAAATCGACTGGACTTTGCGTGACTTGTCGCCCTTATAGGGAGCGGCCTAAAGCCTTGCAACGATTAGGACATTAAAATGCCGACAGGACACCTCCGGCCCCTGGTCGCGGGCAACTGGAAAATGAATGGCTTGACCGCCTCGCTGGGCGAACTGGACGCCATGAAAGCCGGTGCTGGCGATCTGGCCGGCAAGGCCGACCTCATGCTGTGCCCGCCGGCGACCTTGATCGGTCAATTTGCCGCGGCCGCCCATGGCACACCTCTCTTCGTTGGCGGCCAGGATTGTCACGCCAAGGCGTCAGGCGCCCATACCGGCGATATCTCGGCGGAAATGCTGGCCGATGCAGGCGCCACCGCGGTTATCGTCGGCCATTCCGAACGCCGAACCGACCACAAGGAAACCGACGCCGACGTCAACGCCAAGACCCTGGCGGCGTGGCGGGCGGGGCTGGTGGCAATCGTCTGTGTTGGCGAGCAGCGCAGCGAGCGCGAAGGCGGGACAACCCTCAAGGTGATCGGCGGCCAGCTGGACGGTTCGCTGCCCGAGGGCGGCACGGCAGCAAATCTTGTGGTTGCCTACGAGCCGGTCTGGGCCATCGGCACGGGCTTAACGCCGACGCCCGCCGATGTCGCCGAGGTGCATGCCTTCATCCGGGCCCAGCTCAGCGCTCGTTACAGGGCGGAAGGCGCGGCCGTCCGCATCCTTTATGGCGGCTCGGTGAAACCGTCGAATGCCGGCGAGCTTTTGACCATTCCCGACGTCAACGGTGCCCTGGTCGGCGGCGCCAGCCTAAAAGCCGCCGATTTCCTTGGAATTGCCGCGGTTTACCGCTAATCCGCATCCCAGGGCTGTTCCGGCCACATTGGGTGGAAATCGCACCGACGATGGTGTAGAGACCTCGGCGAATTCCTATATGTATGGCCGGCAAAGTTTGAACGGAATGATCTTATGGCGCACGTAATTATTGTCATCCACCTGATGCTGGTGCTCGCTCTGATCGGCGTTGTGTTGTTGCAGCGGTCCGAAGGCGGCGGCCTCGGCATTGGTGGCGGCGGCGGTGGTGGTGGCGGTGGCGGCTTCATGTCGAACCGCGGCACGGCCAACGTCCTGACGCGCGCGACGGCGGTTCTGGCCGGCCTGTTCTTTGTCACCAGTCTTGTGCTGTCGATCCTCGCCAGCGCCAACCGCGCACCGAGCACGATCATCGGCGGCAGCGGGCCGAGCGCGCCGATCAGCGCTCCCGGTTCGGCCCCGCCGCTGAGTGGCGAAGGCGGCCTGCTGCGCCAGTTGCAAGGCGCGCCGGAACCCGCCGCGCCTTCCGGGCCGCAAGTCCCGCAATCGAAGTAAGAGACCTCCAGAGGGGCCGGGAAATCCGGTCCTTCTCAGTTTTGGCGGCGCGGATGCCTGGTCAGGTATCGCCTTGCGCTGCGATTAGGCTTTAAAAACACGATGCAAGTAACGCTAAATACACCAGAAATCGAAGCTACGCACAGGCGCAGGGCTAGCAGTCGCTTTTCGCACTCGTCGAATCGATTCGCGGCGCTTAGAGGTTAGGCCCCATGGCTCGGTACATCTTCATCACCGGCGGCGTGGTGTCTTCCCTCGGCAAAGGTCTCGCTTCAGCGGCGCTCGGCGCGCTGTTGCAGGCGCGTGGCTACAAGGTCCGCCTGCGCAAGCTCGACCCCTATCTCAACGTCGATCCGGGCACGATGTCGCCCTATCAGCACGGCGAGGTTTTCGTCACCGACGACGGCGCCGAGACCGATCTCGACCTCGGCCATTACGAGCGCTTCACCGGCAATCCGGCGACCAAGAAAGACAACATCACCACCGGCCGCATCTATCAGGACATCCTGACCAAGGAGCGCCGCGGCGATTACCTCGGCGCCACCATTCAGGTGATCCCGCACGTCACCAACGGCATCAAGGACTTCGTCCGCGACGGCAATGACGGCTACGACTTCGTGCTGTGCGAAGTCGGCGGCACCGTCGGCGACATCGAAGGCCTGCCGTTCTTCGAGGCGATCCGCCAGTTCGGCAACGACATGCCGCGCGGCCAGGTCATCTACATCCACCTGACCTTGCTGCCGTTCATTCCGAGCGCCGGCGAACTGAAGACCAAGCCGACCCAGCACTCGGTCAAGGAACTGCGCTCGATCGGCATCCAGCCCGATATCCTGTTGTGCCGCACCGACCGGCCGATCCCGGAAGGCGAACGCCGCAAGCTGGCGCTGTTCTGCAACGTGCGCGAAACCGCGGTAATCGAGGCGCGCGACGTCGACAACATCTATGCCGTGCCGGAGGCCTATCATCAGGCCGGGCTCGACCGCGAAGTGCTCGACGCCTTCGGCCTCGACAACATCGCGGCCCCGAACCTGTCGCGCTGGCACACCATCAACGAACGCATCCGCAATCCGGAAGGCGAGGTCACCATCGCCATTGTCGGCAAGTATACCGGCATGAAGGACGCCTATAAGTCGCTCAACGAGGCGCTCTCGCATGGCGGCATCGCCAACAAGGTGAAGGTCAATCTCGAGTGGATCGAGTCCGACGTTTTCGAAAATGAGGACCCGGCGCCGTTCCTCGAACAGGTCAACGGCATTCTGGTGCCCGGCGGCTTCGGCCAGCGCGGCGCCGAAGGCAAGATCAAAGCGGCGCAGTTCGCGCGCGAGCGGCGCGTGCCGTATTTCGGTATCTGCTTCGGCATGCAGATGGCCTGCATTGAGGCGGCGCGCAATCTGTGCGGCATCGAAGCCGCCAATTCGACAGAATTTGGCCCCACCGCTGAGCCCGTTGTCGGCCTGATGACCGAATGGGTCAAAGGCAACGACCTGGAGCGGCGCGCCGCCAATGGCGATCTCGGCGGCACCATGCGGCTCGGCGCCTACGAGGCCGTGCTCAAGCGCGGCAGCCGTGTTGCCGAAATCTACGGTTCAACCGACATCTTCGAGCGCCACCGACATCGCTACGAGGTCAACACCGCCTACAAGGACCGCCTCGAGCAGCATGGCCTGAAATTCTCCGGCATGTCGCCGGACGGCATCCTGCCGGAGATCGTCGAATACGACGATCACCCGTGGTTCATCGGCGTGCAGTTTCATCCCGAATTGAAATCGCGGCCGTTCGAACCGCATCCGTTGTTCTCGTCGTTCATCGGCGCGGCGGTCGATCAGAACCGGCTGGTTTAAAATCTAAAACAATAATCGGGGAGTGAGACCATGATCTACGAAATGCGCGTCTATCGCGCGCTGCCGGGCCGCATGCCGGCGCTGCTCAACCGCTTTGCCAATACCACGCTCGACCTTTGGAAGACGCGCGGCTTTCGCCCGGTCGGATTCTGGACCACGCTCGTCGGCGAATCCAACATGGACCTGACCTACATTCTGGCGTGGGACTCGCTCGCCGAGCGCGAACAGAAGTGGAATGCGTTCATGGCCGACCCGGAATGGATCGCCAAGCGCACCGAGAGCGAGAAAGACGGCCCGATCGTCGCCAATATCACCAACACAATTTTGGCGCCGACGGCGTTTTCGGCGCTGAAGTAGGGGCCCGCTGGCGTGCCCCGCGGTCTCGATCACATCGTGCACGCGGTGGCCGACCTCGACGGCGCCGCGCAAGTGTACCGGCAGCTCGGCTTCACCGTCGGTGTGCGCAACAAGCATCCGTGGGGCACGCATAATCATATCGTGCAGTTGCCGGGGTTCTTCATCGAACTGCTGACGCTCGCCGAGCCGGACAAAATGACCGGCGATGTCTTTTCGGAAAAGTTCGGCGCCTACAACCGCGACTTCGTCGATCGCGGCGATGGTTTGTCGATGCTGGTGCTGGAATCGCAAAGCGCCGCGGACGACGAGGCGGCGTTCCGTTCCGCCGGCATTGCCGATGCCGCCGCGACGCGCTTCGATCGCGAGGCCAGTAGGCCGGACGGCACGCCGGTCAAGGTCGCCTTCACGTTGGCCTTTGCGAATGACAAGGAGGCCCCGGACGCCAGCTTCTTCACCTGCCAGCAGCATTTCCCGGAAAATTTCTGGAACCCGGCGTTTCAGCAGCATGACAACGGCGTCACCGGCACTGCCGGCGTCGTGCTGGTTGCCGATGAGCCGGCGCATCATCGCGAATTCCTGCTGGCTTACACCGGCGCAACAACCGCGCGCGACGAGCGCGGCGGTTTCACCATCGATCTGCCGCGCGGCGCGATTAGCGTCGTCACGCCATCGGCGTTCCGGGATCGTTTCGGTCAGCATCCGCCAGTCACCGAACGGGGAATGCGGCTGGCGGCGTTGCGGTTCAAGGCGGCCGATCCGCAGGCTGTGGGTGGCAAATTCGATCAGGCGGGAATTTTCAGTACGGCGCTGAAATCCGGGGCAATTTCCGTCTCGGCTCTTGGCGCAACCCTGATATTCGAGCCCGCCGCTTAGATTGACCAACCGGCGCTGCCGCTTCATGGTCCGGGCAACACGGGAGTCGGACAACCTTGGAACAAACCCTGCTTCCCAATGCGATTGTGACCATTGGCGGCGTCCGTTTCGGCAACGATCTGCCGCTGGCGCTGATCGCCGGCCCTTGCCAACTCGAGAGCCGCGCGCATGCGCTGGAGATGGCGTCGGCGCTGAAAGAGATCGCCGCCAAGGTCGGCATCGGTCTTATTTATAAAACCTCGTTCGACAAGGCCAACCGTACTTCGGCGAAAGCCGCGCGCGGCATTGGCTTAGAGGCGGCGCTGCCCATTTTCGCCGAGATCAGGGACACCCTGAAGCTGCCGGTTTTGACCGACGTGCACGACGCCGAGCAATGCGCGCGCGCCGCGACCGTCGTCGACGTGTTGCAGATCCCGGCCTTCCTGTGCCGCCAGACCGATTTGCTGATCGCGGCGGCGAAAACCGGCAAGGTCGTCAACGTCAAGAAGGGCCAGTTCCTCGCGCCCTGGGACATGAAGAACGTCGTCGCCAAACTGACCGGCGCGGGCAATCCCAATGTCTTGTTGACCGAACGCGGCGTCTCCTTCGGCTACAACACGCTCGTCTCCGACATGCGCGCGCTGCCGATCCTGGCGCGTACCGGCGCGCCGGTCATTTTCGATGCGACACATTCGGTGCAGCAGCCGGGCGGGCAGGGCACTTCATCGGGCGGCGAGCGTGAGTTCGTGCCGGTGCTGGCGCGCGCCGCGGTCGCCGTTGGCGTTGCCGGCGTGTTCATTGAGACGCATCAGGACCCAGACCACGCGCCGTCGGACGGGCCCAACATGATGCCGCTGAAAGACATGGAACAGTTGCTGCGCACGCTGGTTGCGTTCGATCAGGTGGCCAAGAACAACAAGTAAGAATCG
Source organism: Rhizobium sp. Q54 (assembly GCA_945870035.1). GTDB lineage: Bacteria > Pseudomonadota > Alphaproteobacteria > Rhizobiales > Xanthobacteraceae > Pseudolabrys. Next base: position 45,931 of record CAMBQQ010000006.1, read on the forward strand.
TACGCCGTCGGCGCGGAAATATCAGGCTCATGACGCGCACGCTCAATCTTATCGCTTTTGTCGTGTTCGCCAGCGCGCTGTTCATGCGCTCGACCGATCCGATCATCCCGCCGATCGCCGCCGGCCTCGCCGTCGAAACCTCGACCGCGGCCTTGCTCGCCACAGCCTTCACGCTGCCTTATGCGCTGATCCAGCCGGTGCTCGGCGCGCTGGCCGACACCATGAACAAAGCACGGCTGATGCTGCTGTGCATGTTTGTTTTGACAGCCGCCAGCGTCGCGTCCGCCTTGGCGGTGAATTTCGAAATGCTGTTTTCGGCGCGCGTCATCGCCGGGCTCGCCTCCGGCGGCGTGGTGCCGATCGCCTTTGCCATTGTCGGCGATCTGGTGCCGGTGGCGAAGCGGCAAGTGGCGATGGGCCGGCTTTTGTTCGCCATCATGACCGGCAATCTGCTGGGCGCGACCCTCAGCGGCGTCATTGGCGATCTGTTCGGCTGGCGCGCCGTGTTCTTCGGCGTCGGCATGGTCGGCGCCATCGTCCTGGCAGTCGCGGTGCCGGCGTTTCGCAGCGTCGTCGAACAGCCGAAGAAATTCGATCTGTCGACGCTCGGCCCGAACTACCGCACCATCTTCTCCAATCCCCTGGCTAAAATCTGTTTCGGCGCGGTCTTCCTCGAAGCGCTATTCATGTATGGCGTGTTTCCTTACATCGCCACGCTGCTGCATCAGGCCGGCGAGACGCGCGCTTCGATCGCCGGCATCATCATCGCCGGCTTCGGCCTCGGCGGCGCGATCTACGGCTTGATGATTTCACGCATCCTGCCGCTAACGGGCGAAACCTGGCTGATGCGCGCCGGCGGCTTCATCATGGGGCTTTGCCTCATCGTCACCGCGCTGCGGCTGCCATGGCCGATCGAGTTCGTGAATTTCATCGTGCTCGGCCTGGGCTTTTATTTCCTGCACGCCGTCATCCAGATTTACGCCAGCGAACTGGCGCCGGCCGCGCGCGGCACCGCTTTGGCGCTGCATTCGTTTTTCTTCTTTCTCGGACATGCGGCCGGGCCGATCGTCTACGGCGCGGGCCTCGTCACCGTCGGTATCCCGCCGGTGCTCTATGTCGGCGCCGGCGTGCTCGCCTCGGTCGGGCTTATCTGCGCGCGCTATTTGCGGCGTCCGGCCGGCGCATGATCCCGAAAAGTGGGAACCGGTTTTCGGGCAAGATCATGCGCAAAAACAGAGCCGGTTTAACCGCGGCCGCGGTAGGGCTGTACGCCCTGGTCCGGCACCCAGACGTCCTTCGGCAATTTGCCGGCCTGCCAGAACACATCGATCGGAATGCCGCCGCGCGGATACCAGTAGCCGCCGATGCGCAGCCATTTCGGTTTGAGCAGGGCGAACAGCCTTTTGCCGATGCCGACGGTGCAGTCCTCGTGGAAAGCGTCCTCGTTGCGGAAGCTGGTGAGATACAGCTTCAGCGATTTGGATTCGAGCAGGACTTTGGCCGGGACATAATCGATGACCAGATGGGCAAAATCCGGCTGGCCGGTGATCTTGCACAGGGTCGTGAACTCCGGCGCGGTGAAGCGCGCCAGATAATTCGTGTCCGGATGCGGGTTCGGCACGGTGTCGAGCTGCGCCTTCGACGGCGAATCCGGGGTCGGCACGGTGCGCCCGAGTTGCAAAGTCTTCTGGATGGTCTTTTTGGCCATGGCGCTGTCATTGCCGGGACACCGCGCCGTGGTCAAGTGCGGGGGCATTCGGCCCTTTGCCGCCGGCCATCGCTTCCTGTAGAAGCGCGGCAAATCACTCATCCCCAACCCGCCCGGTGTCCCCATGACCGCCATTATCGACATTACCGCCCGCGAAATTCTCGATAGCCGCGGCAACCCGACCGTCGAGGTCGATGTCCTTCTGGAAGACGGCGCCATGGGCCGCGCCGCGGTGCCGTCGGGGGCCTCGACCGGCGCTTACGAGGCGGTCGAACTGCGCGATGGCGACAAGTCCCGCTACGGCGGCAAGGGCGTCCTCAAGGCTGTTGACGCGGTCAACGGCGAAATCTTCGACGCCGTCGGCGGGATGGATGCCGAGGCGCAGGCGCAGATCGACGAGGCCATGATCGAACTCGATGGCACGCCGAACAAGGCGCGGCTCGGGGCCAATGCCATCCTCGGCGTCTCGCTTGCCGTCGCCAAGGCAGCGGCGGTCGCCACCGATCTGCCGCTGTACCGTTATGTCGGCGGCACCTCGGCCAGGCTTCTGCCGGTGCCGATGATGAACATCATCAATGGCGGCGCACATGCCGACAACCCGATCGACTTCCAGGAATTCATGATCATGCCGATCGGCGCGCCGACCTTCGCCGAAGGCCTGCGTATGGGCGTCGAGGTCTTCCAGACGCTGAAGAAGGCGCTGCACGACGAAGGCCACAACACCAATGTCGGCGACGAGGGCGGTTTTGCGCCGAACCTGAAATCGGCCGAGGAAGCGCTCGACTATGTCTTGAAGGCCATCAAAAAGGCCGGCTTCAAGCCCGGCGTGGATATTTCGATAGCGCTCGATCCGGCCTCGACCGAATTCTTCAAGAACGGCGCCTATGTCTATGAAGGCGAAAGCAAGACCCGCTCGATTGCGGAGCAGGCCAAGTACCTCGCCAAACTGGTCGGCGATTATCCGATCGTCTCGATCGAGGACGGCATGGCCGAAGACGACTTCGACGGCTGGAAGCAGGTTACCGACCTGATCGGCAGCAAGTGCCAACTGGTCGGCGACGATCTGTTCGTCACCAACGTCAAACGCCTGTCCGACGGCATCAAGCGCGGCCTGGGCAATTCGATTCTGATCAAGGTCAACCAGATCGGCACGCTGACCGAAACGCTCGCCGCCGTCGAGATGGCGCACAAGGCCGGCTACACCGCGGTGATGTCGCATCGCTCCGGCGAAACCGAGGATTCCACCATCGCCGATCTCGCGGTGGCCACCAATTGCGGCCAGATCAAAACCGGCTCGCTGGCCCGCTCCGACCGCACCGCAAAGTACAACCAGTTGCTGCGCATCGAGGAACAGCTTGGGCCCCAGGCGCACTATGCCGGGCGGGCAGCGCTGAAAGCATTGCGCTAGACGGCTTTGAACTGTTTCTAGCGATTTGAGCAATTGCAATGTGCGTCAAACCGCCGCGGATTTCTGTCCGATTCTAAGTTTTTGTGAACCGGACGTCCGCCATGGATCAGACCACAGGCTTGACCATCAATGACCGCCATCTCGCGATCGGGCGCCTCTCGACGTTCATCGCCCAGTCGGTCGACGAAGCGCGCGCCGTTGAGAAGCCGTTCTTCCATCTCGAATTCGACCGGGTGTTTCCGGACGCCATCTATGCGCAGATCCTGGCGCTCAAGCCGGAGTCGCGCGATTACCGGCCGATGCATGGCCGCAGCAAGGGCCACGATCTCGACGACGGCACCCATACCCGCGTCAAGATCGACCTGTTCCCGGAATACATTCGCAACCTGCCGCCGGAAAAGCGCGCGCTGTGGGACGTGGTCGGCGGCGCGCTCTGTTCGGAGCCGGTCAAGCAGGCTTTTATCCGCCGCCTGACGCCCGGCCTGTCCAAGCGCTTCGGCAAGGACTTTGCCGATGTCGGCTTGTTCCCGATCCCGATCCTGACCCGCGACATTCCCGGCTATCTGATCACGCCGCACACCGATACGCGCTGGAAGGGCATCACGGTGCAGCTTTACCTGCCGGCAGACGCCAACAACACCGACATCGGCACCATCTTCCACGACGTATTGCCGGACGGCTCGATGCCCAAGCACACCCAGATGCGCTTTGTGCCGAATACCGGCTATGCCTTTGCGGTCGGCACCGACACCTGGCATTCGGCCGATGCCGTGCACAACCGGGTCAAGAGCCGCGATTCGATCCTGCTGACCTATTTCGTCGATCAGGGCCTGCTCAGGTTCCTGCGCAACCGCGGCAAGCGGCTCGGCAATTTCCTGCTCAGCGAGTGGCGGCACCGGTTCTAGGGGTTGGCAGCACGTTAAACCTCCCCTTAACGCTGTTGCGGCATCCTGCCGCGTACCATGGTCTCGCATCGCCGCCGTCACGCCATTCTGACCGTCCTCGGTCTTTACGTTTTTGCCGCGCTGTTCATCGGCTATTTCGCCGTGAACGCGTTTACCGGCAATCACGGCTTGCGCGCGCAGGCCGACCTCGATCAGCAGTTGGCGGCCATGCAGGCGGAGCTTTCCACCATCAGGGCTGAACGCGCGGTCTGGGAACGGCGGGTGGCGCTGTTACGCTCCGACCGCATCGACCCCGATATGCTGGATGAACGCGCCCGCACCTTGATCGGCTATGCCGACCCGCGCGACCTGACGCTGCTCTTGAACCCGCGTTAGTTTTAAAGCCCGGCGCGCTGCACTGCGGCGCGGCCAAAGATCGCTGTTTATCAAAACTTCCCGCAGGGCTGTCGCGCTCCCAGCCGCTTCCGCGCCCCGGCAATTTACGCTAAGGGACTAAAGACGGCTTTTGACGTTGTCGAAGGTGCGCACGAATCCGGCTCAATCGCGCCGGTATTTGAAAAGATCGTGCGCGGACAAAATGTTAGATACCGTCAGGCTTGGCCTTAAGACAGAACCAAAGCCAAGCCAAAAGCGTTTTAGGGAGCGCCCATGCCGGCCGTCAAAGCCAATTCGAATACCCAGACCTCTGACGACCCGGCGCCCTCGACGCCGCTGATTGAATTCAGCAAGGAGCAAGACCTTTCCGCCTACCAGACCATGCTGACCATCCGCCGCTTCGAGGAGAAGGCAGGGCAGATGTATGGCATGGGGCTGATCGGCGGCTTCTGCCATTTGTATATCGGTCAGGAAGCCGTCGTCGTCGGTATGCAGATGGCGCTCAAAGAGGGCGACCAGGTCATCACCGGATACCGCGACCACGGCCACATGATCGCCTGCGGGCTCGACCCCAAAGGCGTCATGGCGGAATTGACCGGTCGTGCGCACGGCCTGTCCAAAGGCAAGGGCGGCTCGATGCATATGTTTTCCAAGGAAAAGGGCTTCTACGGCGGTCACGGCATTGTCGGCGCGCAGGTGCCGCTCGGCACCGGCCTGGCTTTCGCCAACCGCTATCGCGGCAACGACAACGTGACCCTGGCTTATTTCGGCGACGGCGCCGCCAATCAAGGCCAGGTCTACGAGAGCTTCAACATGGCCGAGCTGTGGAAGCTGCCGGTCATCTATGTGATCGAGAACAACCGCTACGCCATGGGCACGTCATCGACGCGCTCTTCCGCCGAGACCAATCTGTCGCGCCGCGGCCTGTCGTTCAAGATTCCCGGCGAGCAGGTCGACGGCATGGATGTTCGCGCGGTGAAAGCCGCCGGCGACAAGGCGGTGGCCTGGTGCCGCGCCGGCAAGGGCCCGTATATTCTCGAAATGTTGACCTATCGCTATCGCGGCCACTCGATGTCCGATCCGGCGAAATACCGCACCCGCGAGGAAGTCGACAAGGTGCGCAGCGCGCACGACCCGATCGACATGGTGCGCCAGCGCATCCTTGAAAAGAAATTTGCCAAGGAAGAAGACCTGAAGAAGATCGACGCCTCGGTGCGCGATCTGGTCAACGAGGCGGCGGAGTTTGCCACGCACGATCCGGAGCCGGACGTGTTGGAATTATTCACCGACATTTATCGCTAGAATTCGCACACAAGAAAAAGATAAGTCGAGCAGGAAACCGTAGCGCCCATGCCCACCAATATTCTCATGCCCGCGCTGTCGCCGACGATGGAGAAGGGCAACCTCGCCAAGTGGCTCAAGAAAGAGGGCGACGCGATCAAGTCCGGCGACATCATCGCCGAGATCGAGACCGACAAGGCGACCATGGAAGTGGAAGCCTCCGACGAGGGCACGCTCGGCAAGATTTTAATCGCCGAAGGCACGCAGGACGTCGCGGTCAACACGCCCATCGCGGTGATCCTCAATGACGGCGAAGATGCCTCCTCGATAAAGGCCGGTGAGCCCGCCGCCTCGCAAAAGGCCGCCGAATCTGCGCCGCCGGCAGCCGCCAAGGCCGAGGCGCCCGCGCCGAAGGAAGAGAAATCGGCTCCCGCGCCGCAAGCGCCCGCCACGCCCGTTGCCGCCGATCCCGACATTCCCGAAGGTACTGAGATGGTCACCATGACCATGCGCGAAGCCTTGCGCGACGCCATGGCCGAGGAAATGCGCCGCGACGGCGATGTCTTCGTCATGGGCGAGGAAGTCGCCGAATACCAGGGTGCCTATAAAGTCACGCAAGGCCTGTTGCAGGAGTTCGGCGACAAGCGCGTCATCGACACGCCGATCACCGAGCACGGCTTTGCCGGCCTCGGCACCGGCGCGGCGCTCGCCGGCCTGAAGCCGATCGTTGAGTTCATGACCTTCAACTTCGCCATGCAGGCGATCGACCAGATCATCAACTCCGCCGCCAAGACTTTGTACATGTCGGGCGGCCAGATGGGTTGCTCGATCGTGTTCCGCGGTCCGAACGGCGCGGCTTCGCGCGTCGCCGCGCAGCACAGCCAGGATTATGCCTCCTGGTATTCCAACATTCCCGGCCTGCGCGTCATTTCGCCATCGACCGCCGCCGACGCCAAGGGCCTGTTGAAGGCCGCGATCCGCGATCCCAATCCGGTGATCTTTCTCGAGAACGAAATGTTGTACGGCCACTCCGGTCAGGTGCCCAAGCTCGACGATTTCGTTTTGCCGATCGGCAAGGCGAAGATTGCCCGTGCCGGCAAGGACGTTACGATCATCTCGTGGTCTAACGGCATGAATTATGCGCTCAAGGCCGCCGACGAACTGGCCAAGGACGGCATCGAGGCCGAAGTGATCGATCTGCGCACGTTGAAGCCGATGGACACCGACACCATCATCGCCTCGGTCAAGAAGACCGGCCGCGCGGTGACGGTGGAAGAGGGCTGGGCGCAGTCCGGCGTCGGCGCCGAAATCGCCATGCGCATCATGGAACACGCCTTCGATTATCTCGACGCGCCGGTGGCGCGCATCACCGGCAAGGAAGTGCCGATGCCTTACGCCGCCAATCTCGAAAAACTGGCGTTGCCGTCGGTCGCCGAAGTCGTCGAGGCGGCGAAAGCCGTCTGTTACCGGTAGGCTTAAAGCATCATGCCAACCAACATCCTCATGCCTGCGCTGTCGCCCACGATGGAAAAGGGCAACCTTGCCAAGTGGCTTAAAAAAGAAGGCGACAAGGTCAAGTCCGGCGACGTCATCGCCGAGATCGAGACCGACAAGGCGACCATGGAATACGAAGCGGTCGATGAAGGCACGATCGCCAAGATCGTCGTGCCCGAAGGCACGCAAGACGTCGCCGTCAATGCGGTCATCGCCGTGATGGTGGCGGAAGGCGAAGACGTCAAGGCGGCAAGCGCCGCTGCTGCGCCGACTGCGAAAGCGCCGGAGAAGAAGGCCGAGGCCAAGCCTGAAGCGAAAGCCGAGACCAAGCCGGAAACAAAAGCTGAAAGCAAAGCGGAAACGAAGCCCGCTGCCGCGTCGCAAGCGGCCGCCGCGCCCGCCAAACCGTCTGCTGCCGATCACGGCGCTCGCGTCTTCGCGTCCCCCTTGGCCAAGCGCCTCGCCAAGGAAGCCAACGTCGATCTGTCGCGCGTTTCCGGGTCCGGCCCGCATGGTCGCATCATTGCGCGCGACATCGACGACGCTAAATCCGGCAAGGGTGCAATGAAGCCTGCCGCCGTGGGTGCGGCTGCCGCAGCCAGCACCCCGGTTGCCGCCAGCATGTCCGACAAGCAGATCCTCGGCCTCTACGAGGAAGGCTCCTACGACCTGGTGCCGCATGACGGCATGCGCCGCACCATTGCGCAGCGGCTCACCGCTTCGACGCAGACCGTGCCGCATTTCTACCTGACGATGGACTGCAACATCGGCAAGCTCCTGACCGCACGCGAGGAAATCAACGCCGCCGCGCCGAAGGACAAGGACGGCAAGCCGGCCTACAAGCTCTCGGTCAACGACTTCGTCATCAAGGCGCTCGCCTTGGCGCTGCAACGCATCCCGGAAGCCAACGTGTCGTGGTCCGAAGGCGGCATGCTCAAGCACAAGCATTCCGACATCGGCGTTGCCGTGGCGCTGCCCGGCGGGCTGATTACGCCGATCATCCGCCAGGCCGAATCAAAATCGCTGTCGGTCATCGCCAACGAAGGCAAGGACCTGATCGCGCGCGCGCGTGGCAAAAAGTTGAAGCCGAACGAATACCAGGGCGGTACCTCGTCGGTATCGAACCTCGGCATGTACGGCATCAAGGATTTCACCGCCGTGATTAACCCGCCGCAGTCGACCATTCTCGCGGTCGGCGCCGGCGAGGAACGCGCCATCGTCAAGAACGGCCAGATCGTGCCGGCGCACATCATGAGCGTGACCTTGTCCTGCGATCACCGCTCGGTCGACGGCGCGCTCGGCGCCGAACTGATTGGCGCGTTCAAGAATCTGATCGAAAATCCGGTGATGATGGTGGTTTAGTCAGACCGTCATGCCCGGCCTTGTGCCGGGCATCCACGTCTTGCTTGTTTTAAAAGTGAAGTCGTGGATGGCCGGGACAAGCCCGGCCACGACGATGGATAGGGCGAGTGAACTCCTATGGCCGACACTTCCTTCGACGTCCTCATCATCGGCTCCGGCCCCGGCGGCTATATCGCCGCGATCCGCGCCGCCCAGTTGGGCTTCAAGACCGCCGTGGTCGAGCGCGACTATCTCGGCGGCATCTGCTCGAACTGGGGCTGCATCCCGACCAAGGCGCTACTGCGCTCGGCGGAAATCTTCCACTACATGCAGCACGCCAAGGATTACGGCCTGTCGGCCGACAACATTTCGTTCGATCCCGCCGCCGTTATCAAGCGCTCGCGTAATGTCGCCGGCCGCATGAACACCGGCGTCGGCTTCTTGCTCAAGAAGAACAAGGTCACCGTGATCTGGGGCGAGGCGACCATCGACGCGCCCGGCAAAGTCACCGTGAAGGCCTCGAAGACCGAAGCACCCAAGGGCGCATCGGGTCCGGGCGCTTACACCGCCAAGCATATCATCGTCGCCACCGGCGCGAGGCCGCGCGTGCTGCCCGGCCTCGAGCCCGACAAGAAGCTGGTCTGGACTTATTTCGAGGCGATGAATCCGGACAAGATGCCGAAGTCGCTCCTGGTCGTCGGCTCCGGCGCCATCGGCATCGAGTTCGCCTCGTTCTACCGCACCATGGGCGCGGAAGTGACCGTGGTCGAAGTGCTGCCGCAGATATTGCCGGTCGAGGACGCCGAGATCGCCGCCTTCGCCCGCAAGCAATTCGAGAAGCAGGGCTTCAAGATCATCGCCGACGCCAAGGTCACTAAACTCGACAAAAAAGCCGACAGCGTTACGGCCACGATCGAAGAGGGTGGCAAAACGCAACAGATTACCGTTGATCGCGTCATCGCCGCGGTCGGCGTCGTCGGCAATATCGAGAATATCGGGTTGGAAAAGCTCGGCGTCAAAATCGAGCGCGGCGTCGTCAAGGTCGACGACTTCAACAAAACCAACATTCCCGGCATCTACGCCATTGGCGATGTCTGCGGCCCGCCGATGCTGGCGCACAAGGCCGAGCACGAAGGCGTCATCTGCATCGAGGCGATCAAAGGGATGCATCCGCATCCAATGGACAAATTGAAAATCCCCGGCTGCACCTATTGCACGCCGCAGATCGCGTCGGTCGGCCTCACTGAGGCCGCCGCGAAGGCCAAGGGCCTCGACATCCGCTTCGGCCGATTTCCCTTCATCGGCAACGGAAAGGCGATCGCGCTCGGCGAGGATCAGGGACTGGTCAAGGTCATCTTCGACAAGAAGACCGGCCAGTTGCTCGGCGCGCATCTCGTCGGCGCCGAGGTTACCGAACTCATCCAGGGCTTCGTCGTCGCCATGAACCTCGAGACGACCGAGGAAGAGCTGATGCACACCATCTTCCCGCATCCGACTTTGTCGGAGACGATGAAGGAAGCCGTGCTCGACGCCTATGGCCGCGTTTTGAACATGTGAGGCGCGCGCCGCCGCTCTTGCGATAACCCCGACCCGGACGTAAGTAAGCCTCATGGCCGTCGTCCTCGACCTGATCAACAACCCGCGCCCGCGCCATCCGGAAAAGGCGAACCGGCCGGATTCGCCCGTGCTGAAAAAGCCGGACTGGATCCGCGTCAAGGCGCCGGTGTCGCCGGGCTACGCCGCGACCAGCGCCATCATGCGCGAGAACAAACTTGTCACGGTGTGCGAGGAGGCCGGCTGCCCGAACATCGGCGAGTGCTGGGAGAAGAAGCACGCCACCTTCATGATCATGGGCGACACCTGCACGCGCGCCTGTTCTTTCTGCAACGTCAAGACCGGCCTGCCGGGCGCGCTCGATTTAGCTGAGCCCGAGCATGTCGGGCAGGCGACCGCGAAACTGGGGCTTGCCCATATCGTCGTCACGTCGGTCGACCGCGACGATCTCGCCGACGGCGGCGCGCTGCATTTCGCCCAAACCATCCGCGCCATCCGCACGCACGCTCCGGGCACAACCATTGAAATTCTAACGCCCGATTTCCTGCGCAAGGACGGCGCGCTGGAAGTCGTGGTCGATGCCAGGCCGGACGTGTTCAACCATAATCTGGAAACCGTGCCGTCGCTTTATCTGACCATCCGCCCGGGCGCGCGTTATTTCCATTCGCTGCGGCTGTTGCAGCAGGTCAAGGAACTCGACTCAGGCGTTTTCACCAAATCCGGCATCATGGTTGGACTTGGCGAAGAGCGAAACGAAATCCTCCAGGTGATGGACGATCTGCGCTCGGCCAATGTCGATTTCCTCACCATCGGCCAATATCTGCAACCGACCCGCAAGCACGCCGAAGTGAAACGCTTCGTGCCGCCCGACGAATTCAAGTCGCTCGAGACCATTGCCTATTCGAAGGGCTTCCTCATGGTGTCGGCATCGCCGCTGACGCGCTCGTCGCATCACGCCGGCGACGACTTCGCGCGGCTGAAGGCCAATCGGCTCGCCAAACTCTAGTGCCGCAATTTTCCACCAAACGCCGCGTGCGCCATGCGGCCGCCGACATGTTCGAACTGGTTGCCGACGTCGACAAATATCCGGAGTTCGTGCCGCTGTGCGCGGCCCTGAAAGTGCGCAGCCGCACGGAGAAGAGCGAGACAACCGTCGTTGTCGCTGCCATGACGGTCGCTTACAAGGTCATCAGCCAGACTTTCACCAGCCGCGTCACGCTCGACAAACCGAACCTGCAAATCCTGGTCGAATATCTCGACGGCCCGTTCAGCCGCTTGCAGAACCGCTGGACCTTCAAGCCGACCGGCGACAATGCCTGCGAAGTCGAGTTCTTCATCGACTACGAATTCAAGAGCCGCACGCTGGCCATGCTGATGGGCGCGATGTTCGACACGGCCTTTCGTAAATTCGCCGTTGCCTTCGAGCAACGCGCCGACAAGGTTTACGGCAAGAAGCCTGCCTAGAGAAATCCCAAAGTCGCGACTGTCAGCACCGCATAGCGCCCGACCTTGGCGATGGTGACGAGCAGCAGAAATATCGGCAGCGGTTCGCGCATGACGCCGGCGATCACCGTCAGCGGATCACCGACAATGGGCGCCCAGCTCAGCAGCAGCGACCACTTGCCGTAGCGCTGGTACCAGCCTTGCGCGCGGGTCAGCGCCGCCTCGTTGGCAGGAAACCAGCGCCGGTCGCGGAATCGCTCGATGCCGCGGCCGATGAGCCAGTTGATGACGGAGCCCAACACATTGCCGATACTGGCGACGATCAGCAGCGCCCACGGCGAATAGCCGGACAGCAGCAGGGCGACCAGAGCCGCTTCCGATTGCATCGGCAGGATCGTGGCCGCGATCAGCGCCGCCGCGAACAGGCCGGCATAGGCGGCGACATCGATCATCCGCCGTTAAGCCGCCAGAGCGCGGCGTTGAGCACGGTGGCGAAACCGACCCAGGCCACCAGCGGCAACAGGCAGATGCCGGCGATGCGGTCGAGACGGATGAACACGGTTGCGGTTGCGACGACGAGAATGACTTGCGGCACAATGTTGATCAGTCCGAGCAGCGGTGAATGTGCGCCGAAAAACATCCACGGCCATGCCGCGTTGAGCGCCAGTTGCAGATAGAACAGCACGAGCGCCGCGCGACGCGCCGGCGAGGGCGACAACCGCGCGATGCGGAAGGCGGCATAGGCCATCAGGACATAGAGTGTCGTCCACACCGGGCCGAACAGCCAGTTGGGCGGATTGAACGGCGGCTTGGTCAGCCCTGCATGCCAGGCCAGATTGGGGAATGTGGCGAATTGGCCAAGCAGCAAGGCGGCGACAACGGCGGCGACGGGCAGGGCGGCAATGCGGGCATTGCGCTGCCAGAAGCCGATTTCGCTCATATTTTGCGTTCCCGGTCCGGCCACGGCTTGATCACCACTTCCTCTATCACCGGCCGGACCGGCTTTTGCGGCGGTTTCCACCGCGGCCGCTGGAACTCATCGCCCTCCACCAGTTCGCGCAACAGGCGCAGAGCCTGCACCACCGACTGGTGCCGCACCTCGTCGCGGTTACCCTCAAAGCGTTTGGCCGTGTGAGCCGAGGTGCCGTCGCGCGACGCGACAGCGAAATGCACCAGGCCGACCGGCTTTTCCGCCGTGCCGCCATCGGGGCCGGCAATGCCGGTTATCGACACCGCAAGATCGACCTTGCTTCTGGTCAGCGCACCGCCCGCCATGGCCTCGGCCGTCTGCCGGCTGACCGCGCCGTAGCGTTTCAGCGTCGCCGCCGTCACGCCGAGCATCTGCTGCTTGGCGGCGTTCGAATAAGTGACGTACCCCCGATCGAACACCGCCGATGAACCCGGCATGTCGGTCAGTGCGCCGGCCACCAGCCCACCAGTGCAGGATTCGGCGGTGGCGACGGTCAGCTTCTTCTCGGTGCACACTTTGAGCAGTGCCTCGGCCGCCTCGGTAATCTGATATCTCATGGTTCGCTCCAGGGGAGTCTGATGGTCGCAGTCGCATAAGCGGCGATGCCTTCGCCGCGTCCGGTAAAGCCGAGCTTTTCGCTGGTGGTCGCTTTCACGGCGATGCGGCCGATGTCGATGCCGGCGATACGGGCGATCGAGGCACGCATGACGTCGCGGTGCGGGCCAATCTTCGGCGCTTCGCAAACAATCGTCAGATCGAGATGGGAGATGCGGCCGCCGCGCGCCGTCACGCGCTCGATGGCGAAGCGTAAAAACCGGTCGGACGATGCGCCGCGCCATTGCGGGTCGCTCGGCGGAAAATGCGCGCCGATGTCGCCATCGGCCAGCGCGCCGAGGAGGGCGTCAGTCAGCGCGTGCAAGGCCACATCGGCATCGGAATGGCCGGTGAGGGCCTGGGCATGCGGGATGTTGATGCCGCCGATGGTAACATGGTCGCCCGGTCCGAAGGCATGCACATCGATGCCGCTGCCGGTGCGCACGTCGCCGAGTTGGCCCATGGTCATCGCTTCGGCGCGCATGAAATCTTCCGGATGGGTGATCTTGATATTGCCGCTCTCGCCATCGAATACGGATACCTGCATGCCGGCCCATTCGGCAATCGCCGCATCGTCGGTAAAATCGTCGCGCCGCTCGCGCACCGCGCGGCGGTGCGCCTCCAGCAAGGGTTCAAAGGCAAAGGCCTGCGGCGTCTGAACCGCGCGCAAAGAATCGCGTGGCAGAGTTTTCCCGACAAAGCCGTGCCGGTCGATGCTCTTGATCGTGTCGGTCACCGGTAATCCCGGAATCGCCGCGCCGGTTCGCCGCCCCGCTTCGATGGCGCGCGCGACCAGCGCTCGGCTGGCGAAAGGCCGCGCGGCGTCGTGCACCAGCACGATGTCGGGCGCATAAGGCGCCAGCGCTTCCAGCCCGGCATGCACGGAAGCCTGCCGGGTGGCGCCGCCATGCACCGGCGGCAGCAGCGGGAAGCCGTCGGCGGCCTGCGCATAAAGCGCGGTACTGTCCGGGTGGATGACCGTCTGCGCCAGGCCGCACAGGGTTTTGTCGGCGAACAGGCCAAGAGTCCGTCGTAACAGGCTCTCTCCGCCGATGGCGCGGAACTGCTTCGGCACGTCGCCAGAGCCGGCGCGTGTGCCGCGCCCGGCGGCGACGATCACGACCGCGACTTTTTCCCCGGTATCCGACGCCATGCTAGGAAGCGCTCCTGAATCACTACGCTTTACCGCGTTCCGGGCTCAGGCGGAAACGTGCAGATCCTGCCGAACGCCGAAAACGGGCATCCGAACCCAAGGGGATGCCAATTGCTCGACTTATGCACCCCGCAAAATTAGCCATGAGCAGAATATTGCAGTGCAGCACTTGCACGGATCAGCAAATTGGCTAAACTCTAAGCAATGAAAGGTATCGCCTAAATGATGGGCATCGGTCCCAACGACGGGGCAATCGGTCAGTTTTCGGCAGCGACATTGAATGTCGGGCCGATTGCCGTGCCGAATCGCGTGATTCTGGCGCCGATGTCCGGCATTACCGACGCACCGTTCCGCCGCGCTGCCGAGCGACTCGGCGCCGGCCTGGTCGTGTCCGAAATGACCGCCTGCGCCGGTCTGGCGCAAGGCCAGCGCGAGGCCAATGTGCGCAGCCGCGGCGATGGCGTCGCCATCAATGTCGTGCAACTCGCCGGCTGCGAAACGCACTGGATGGCGGAGGGCGCCCGCATCGTCGAAGGCCAGGGCGCGCAGATCATCGACATCAACATGGGTTGCCCGTCCAAGCAGGTAACCAACGGCGCGGCAGGATCTGCGCTGATGCGCGATCTCGATCACGCGCTGACGCTCATTGACGCCACCGTCAACGCTGTGAAGGTGCCGGTGACTTTGAAGATGCGGCTCGGCTGGGACACGACATCGCTCAATGCGCCGGAGTTGGCGCGCCGCGCTGAAAATGCCGGCGTCAAGATGATTACGGTGCATGGCCGCACCCGCTGCCAGTTCTATGACGGCAGCGCCGACTGGGCCGCCGTGCGCGCCGTCAAGCAATCGGTCGGCGTTCCGGTCATCGTCAATGGCGACATCCGCTCATTCGACGACGCCGACCGCGCGCTCAAAGCATCCGGTGCCGACGCGGTGATGGTCGGCCGCGCCGCGCAAGGCCGGCCGTGGTTTCCCGGCCAGGTCGCGCGCTATCTCGACAGCGGCAGACGCGAAGGCCCACCGCCCTTGAGCGAACAGCTGGCGCTGATCGATACGATGTATGACGAGATGCTGACCCATCACGGTGTCAAAATCGGCCGCAAGCATGCGCGCAAGCACCTCGCCTGGGCGCTCGATGCCGCAGCCGAGAGCACTGGCATTTCCGACGACGTATTGAAGACGCACCGCGCCCGCGTGCTTACCGCCGAGCAGCCGGTCGATGCGCGTAAATTTTTGGCCGAAGCCTATGACGCTTTCGGCTGGAGGGCCGCCGCATGAGCCGCGCTCACGCCGTCTCCACGCGCGAGACCATCTCCGCCGATGCCATGCTCAACGCGCTGCCGCATCCGGTGATCATGGTGTCACCGGACGGCAAGATCGCCGATGCCAATGTCGCCGCCGAGCAGTTCTTCGAAGCCTCGATCCCGATGCTGCGCCGGAACATGCTGCGCGATCTGGTGCCGTTCGGCTCGCCGCTCTTGACCCTGATTGAGCAGGTGCGCCGCACGGGCTCGGCCGTCAACGAATACAAGGTCGATCTGGCGACGCCGCGCAATCCGGGCGAACGGCTGGTCGATCTGCACGTCGCGCCATTGTCGGAATATGACAATCACGTCATCGTCATGCTGCAGGAACGCACCATCGCCGACAAGATGGACCGCCAGCTGACGCATCGCGGCGCCGCGCGTTCGGTGATCGCGCTCGCCGCCATGCTGGCGCATGAAATCAAGAATCCGTTGTCCGGCATTCGCGGCGCGGCGCAATTGCTCGAGCAATCCGCCGGCGATGAAGACCGCCAGCTCACCACGCTCATCTGCGACGAAACCGACCGCATCGTGAAGCTGGTCGACCGCATGGAAGTCTTCGCCGACGAGCGCCCGGTCGAGCGCGAGCCGGTCAATATCCATGTCGTACTCGATCATGTCATGCGGCTGGCGCAAACCGGCTTTGCCCGTCACATCAAATTCGTCAAGGAATACGACCCGTCGCTGCCGCCGGTTCTGGCCAACCGCGATCAACTGATCCAGGTGTTCCTGAACCTGGTCAAGAACGCCGCCGAGGCGATCGGCGAAACCGCATCCGACGGCGAAATCCAGTTGACCACCGCGTTCCGTCCCGGCGTACGCCTTGCCGTGCCCGGCACCAATGCGCGCGTGTCGCTGCCGCTCGAGTTCTGTGTCCGCGACAACGGTCCGGGCGTGCCCGACGATCTCATGCCGCATCTTTTCGATCCCTTCGTCACCACGAAGCGGACCGGCAGCGGCCTGGGCCTTGCCTTGGTTGCCAAGATCATCGGCGATCACGGCGGAATTATCGAATGTGAATCGCAGCCGCGGCGGACCACCTTCCGCGTGCTGATGCCCATCTACAGCGGCGACGGCGTCATCGACGATGCGCCGTCCGTCCAGAGCCCGTGAGGTAACACATGCCGACGGGAAGTATCCTTGTCGCAGACGACGACGCCGCTATTCGCACCGTGCTCAATCAGGCGCTGTCGCGCGCCGGCTATGAAGTGCGATCGACCGGCAATGCCGCGACTCTGTGGCGCTGGGTCAGCCAGGGCGACGGCGACCTGATCATCACCGATGTCGTCATGCCCGACGAAAACGCCTTCGACCTGATCCCGCGCATCCGCAAGGCGCGCCCCGATCTGCCGATCATCGTCATGAGCGCGCAGAACACCTTCATGACCGCGATCCGCGCGTCCGAGCGCGGCGCTTACGAATATCTGCCGAAGCCGTTCGACCTCAAGGAACTGATCGGCATTGTCGGCCGCGCTTTGGCCGAACCGAAAGAGCCGCGCGCCGCCGCCGCCAAGCCGGAAGAGTTCGATTCCATTCCGCTGGTCGGCCGCTCGCCGGCGATGCAGGAAATCTACCGCGTGCTGGCGCGCCTGATGCAGACCGATCTCACGGTCATGATCTCCGGCGAAAGCGGCACCGGCAAGGAACTGGTGGCCAAGGCGCTGCACGATTACGGCAAGCGCCGCGCCGGCACCTTCGTCGCCATCAACATGGCGGCGATCCCGCGCGACCTCATCGAGTCCGAACTGTTTGGCCACGAGAAGGGCGCTTTCACCGGGGCTAACACGCGCTCGGCCGGCCGCTTCGAGCAGGCCGAAGGCGGCACGTTGTTTCTCGACGAAATCGGCGACATGCCGATGGAAGCGCAGACGCGCCTGCTGCGCGTGTTGCAGCAGGGCGAATACACCACGGTCGGCGGCCGCACGCCGATCAAGAGCGACGTGCGCATCATCGCCGCCACCAACAAGGATCTGCGCCAGCTCATCCAGCAGGGCCTGTTTCGCGAGGATCTGTTCTTCCGCCTCAACGTCGTGCCGCTGCGACTGCCGCCGCTGCGCGAACGCACCGAGGATATTCCCGATCTCATTCGTCACTTCTTTTCGCAGGCGCAGCGCGAAGGCCTGCCGCCGAAGCAGCTCGACCAGGGCGCGCAGGAACGCCTCAAACGTCATCGCTGGCCGGGCAATGTGCGCGAGCTTGAAAATCTGGCGCGCCGTCTCGCCGCGCTCTATCCGCAGGAAACCATCACCGCCGCCGTCATGGACGCCGAACTGTCGCAGCCGGCATTGCCGATCGGCGGCGACGAACCGCGCGCCGATGAAAATCTGTCGGCCGCGGTCGAGCGGCATCTCTCGACCTATTTCGGCGGCTTCGAGGATGGTTTGCCGCCGGCCGGGCTCTATCACCGCATCTTGCGCGAGATCGAATATCCGTTGCTGACCGCGGCGCTCGCCGCCACGCGCGGCAACCAGATCCGCGCCGCCGATTTGCTCGGCGTCAACCGCAACACCTTGCGCAAGAAAATCCGCGACCTCGACATCCAGGTGTATCGCGGCGGGAATTAGTCCGCATTTGACGGTAATATCGTACTCTGCGTCAGTTGACGCAAATACTGTACCATCGCCGCTTGCCCGCTATGATTGTGCCCTCTAAGCTGTACGCGGGGGGTACGGGATGCGATATCATATCAAGATATTTGCGCTGCTATTTTTTTGCGAAAGCGCGCTCGCCCAACCGGCTGCTGTTTTTTGTCAATTCAACGAGGCGGAAAGCGCGGTCATGTGCATTGACCCAAACGCACGAAGACCCATTTTCGAGTACAAAATTTTCAAATTCGACATGGACACGTGGCGCGGGATCGTTTTGGCGAGCACCAAAGAAAAATGGACCAATAGTCGAGGCGAGTCATGCCGAACCAAAGCAGAAACCACCAGAGCCTCGATTCTCGAAGCGAACTTTCGCAATTCGCTCGAGCTTTTCCGAACCGAGGCTGAAAAATTCAGACAAGAATCGACAGCAAATCTGGCGCTTTACCAGCAGCTTATCCTTATCTATCGCGGCCTAATTGACCAGTACAGCGGATCATTGAAAGCATATCGAGCGACCATCGATACGTGCCGACGTAATACTCCCTTCGATGTGATTCCCGATCGCTTTTCGTCTAAGTCAACTAAAGGAAAAATGTTGTGAGCATCGCCACATTCCGACTTAGCAGAGTCCACAACCCTCTCGAGGCTAAGCTGGATATAGCCAACGCTATTTGTAGCCATCGATTTATTGAACAATTGAAAGAGGTCCAAGATTTAAAGCAATTTTTGTTCGAAGAAAAGGCGAAGTTTGAACCCGGCCAGATCGGTGCAATCGACCTTGGACTTTTGAATAATCTCACATTTGACTTGCGAGGCAGAAGCCCGACGATAGAAGAGTGGAAACTCCTGGATGAAAAGATTTCTGCGCTGTCATCCTATCTTACCGATGATCTGAGACAGAAGATTCGTATCCGAAAACTGAGCATCTTTTTCGGAATGATTCCGCTACTATTCCTGATAGCCAGTATGGTAATATTGCTCTTCCGGTTTTCCTATGGGGCGGTTCTGACCAAAGGTACGTTGTCATTTAACGCGGCTTACCTTCTTTCCATTATTGTTTGGACTGTAGCTGTTCCATCCCGGATGATCACATAGACCCTCGTCGCTCTGCTTTTTTCATGGCAAGATCGATCCTGAGGGACATTCGAAGCGGGGTTCGGGCATGTTGATCCAACTTCACAGCCAAGCAACGACGACGCCGAAGGTGCGGGCGG
>CAMBQQ010000007.1 GCA_945870035.1 Rhizobium sp. Q54
GGAAAAGGCAGCTTGTGCCACCCTCAACAGGACGCCGGGTGCATACGGCGGAGCCGCACCGGCGTCAGATCATCTGCCAATTGCCCGCCGATCCGCGCGGGCTAACGATCACGCAGCAAAAACGCTATTGTTCGAGGTGCCCTTAAATATGTCGCCTGGTATTGGGAAAAATCCAAGCCTCAATTGGCCTGATATTGAAACGGGAAACCCAGTTTAGAATTTGTCTATTCCTAAACTGCATTTCGCTTTCGAAAAGATGAGGTGAGTTCCGCGAGAAACCGGAACGGCGCGCCATTGCCGAAAGTTATATTTTTATCGCTGATACGATTGTGCTATGCGGCAAGCAATGATTGCCGGCTGCCATCAGGCCGAATCCAGTTTCGACACGGAGTAATGTATTGCGGCGCTTCTATTTCGCAGTGTTGGGTGTATTCGGCACGTTCGTTGGCACGGCGGCGTGGGCTCAGAGTGATGTTGTTCTCTCCGCTGCGAAGATTGGCAATGCAGGGCTGCACGATCTCTCGCCGTGGTCGATGTTCACGTCGGCCGACATTGTCGTTCAGAGCGTCATGGTCGGTTTAGCATTCGCGTCGCTCATGACCTGGACCATCTTCGTCGGCAAATTTATTGAACTCGCGATGGCGCGGCGTAACGTCGTTCGCGCGCTTCGCCGGATGAGCGCAACCCATTCCCTCAATGAGGCGCAGGCTTCATTGGCTAACGATCGGAGCGTGTCGAAGAAATTTGTCGCGACGGCTCTGGATGAAGCACGCCTGTCGGCCGATGCGGACAGCGAAGACAATATCAAGGAGCGTGTTGCTTCCCGCTTCTCGGAAGTGACACGGGCGGAAGCGCGGCGCGTCCGGCTGGGCATGGGATTGCTGGCCACGATCGGCGCGACGTCTCCTTTCGTGGGCCTGTTCGGCACAGTCTGGGGTATCATGAACAGCTTCATCGGCATTTCAAAAGCGCAGACGACCAATCTCGCGGTGGTCGCTCCTGGCATTGCCGAAGCCTTGTTGGCGACGGCCATTGGCCTCGTCGCCGCCATCCCGGCCGTGATCATCTACAATTATTATGCGCGCGGCATTAAAAACTATCTTGAACTCGTCAATCAAGCCGCCGGCGCTGTCGGCCGGCAACTCTCGCGCGATCTGGGCCGAATGTATGCGCGGCCCTTGGGCCGGGCCGCGGAGTAGCCTTATGGGCGTGACCTTCAACGACGTTGACGACGACGACCTTTCGGAGACGCACGAAATCAACGTGACGCCGTTTATCGACGTCATTCTGGTCCTGCTGATCATCTTCATGGTGGCGGCGCCGCTGTCGACCGTGGATCTGCCGGTCGACCTCCCGACCTCGACGGCCACTCCGCAGAAGAAGCCCGACAAGCCGACCTATGTTTCGATCAAATCGGATCTCGCCGTGGCGATCGGCGAGACCGAAATCAAACGCGTCGATCTCGTGCGCCTTCTCGACGAGGCCGACAGCAACAAGGACCGGCGGATTTTTCTGCGCGCCGACCGGACCGTGCCCTACGGATCGATGATGGAGGTTCTCGAGTTTTTGCGGATCGGCGGTTACACCAAGGTGTCGCTGGTCGCGCTGGAAGGGCGCCCCGAGACGCCCGATGCAGCGACGGCTGTTCCCCCGCCATGAATGCGCTGGCTTTTGCTGCGCCGGCATCGTTTGAGTATTCGTCGCCGTCCAGGAAAATTTGGATTTTCGCCGCCATTGTGGCGCTGGCGTTTCATGTCGGGATCGGCGGCTCCCTTTTGCTTGAGGTTGACCAGCAGATCGACGACAGCGAATTGGGCGCGCCGGCCCTTGCCATCGGTATCGATCTGGTGTCGCCGCGTTTCGAACCATCGAATTTGCCTCCCGGCCCGGAGAGCGAGGCGTCTGCCGCATCGCAGCCCGCGGCCAAGCAGCAGTTGCTGACCGAGCAACCGGAATTGCCGAAAGAGACACCGATTGAATCCGAAAATCCGGATCGGGTGGTGACGCAAAATGATGTCAAAGTGCCAGCCGAGGAGACGCCCGAGGTCGTCCTGAAGCAGGTCGCGCCGGCAGAGGCGTCCGTCGCGCAGGAGGCGGCCGCCCCGCCGAGCGTGGCAACGCCGGTCGAGGCCCCGCAATCGGTGACAGTCGATCAAGGCATTGGCGTCAGCCGCCAGCGTGCAAGGCTGACGTGGCAACGCGAACTGATGGCGCATCTGGACAGGTTCAAGCGCTACCCGGGCGAACGCTTGCAACGCAACACCGAGATCGTTGTCGACCTGACGATGGATCGGACCGGCCGGGTCGTTTCGGCGTCCGTGTCAAAGAGCTCGGGGCATAATGCTTTCGATGAGGCTGCTGTCGCCATGGTTCGGCGGGCCAGCCCGTTGCCGGCGCCGCCGCCGCTGGTCGCAGACGAGGGGCTCACCTTCATGCTGCCGGTGATCTTCCGAAGCGGTACAAGCGGCGGATGAAGGGCCAAGTTTTGTGATTGAACTTCTGAGACGCTTTGCCGGCTATTACCGGGCGCATGCCGGACTGTTCGCGCTTGATTTTTCCTGCGCGGTCGCGGCCGGGCTTCTGGAGCTGGCGTTTCCGGTTGCCGTGAAGCTTTTTATCGATCGGCTGATTCCGACCGGCGAAATCGGACTTATTGCGCTGGCGGCGCTTGGGCTGCTTCTCATTTACTCCATCAGCGCCGCGCTGCATGTGATCGTCGTTTACTGGGGCCATGCGCTCGGTATCGGCATCGAGACCGAGATGCGGCGCAAGGCATTCGATCACTTGCAGAAGCTCTCGTTCGGCTGGTTCGATAACCAGAAAACCGGCCATCTGGTTGGCCGGCTGACCAAGGATCTGGAGGAAATCGGCGAGGTTGCCCATCATGGCCCCGAGGATGTGTTCATCGGGCTGATGACCCTGATCGGCGCTTTGTTGCTGATGTTGTGGGTGCATGTTCCGCTGGCGCTGATTACGGTCGCGATCCTGCCGGTCTCGGCGTTCATCACGATCCGCTATGGCGGTCACATGACCGGGACCTTCTGGGCGATCTATAACCGCATCGGCGAATTCAACGCCCGGATCGAAGAGAATGTTGGCGGCATTCGCGTGGTGCAGGCTTTTGCCAATGAAGACCACGAGCGCAAGTTGTTCGCCGCCAACAACAACAATTACCGGACGACGAAGCTGCGCGCCTATAAGGTGATGGCGACGACCAGTTCGTTGTCCTATCTGTCGATGCGGTTCGTGCAGGTCGTCGTGATGCTTGCCGGCGCCTGGTTCGTCGTGCGCGGCGGCCTGACAGCCGGCGGCTTTGTCGGCTTCCTGCTGCTGGTCAACGTCTTCTTCCGGCCGCTCGACATGATCAATGCGGTCATCGAGATGTATCCGAAAGGCATTGCCGGTTTCCGGCGCTATACCCAATTCATCGATACGCAGCCGGAAATCGCCGACCGGCCGGACGCAAGAGCGGTCGATCGTCTTCGCGGCGAAGTCGCGTATCGCCATGTCAGCTTCGGCTATAAATCGGGCCAGCCCGTGCTGGATAACATCGATTTCTTGATTCATCCCGGCGAAACGGTCGCCTTTGTCGGTTCCTCGGGGGCCGGCAAGACGACGATCTGTTCGCTGCTGCCGCGCTTCTATGAGTTGACGTCCGGTTCGATCACGGTGGACGGCATCGACGTCCGTGACATGACGCTCAAGTCGTTGCGGCTGAATATCGGAATCGTTCAGCAGGACGTGTTTCTTTTCGCGGGCACCATCCGTGAGAATATCGCCTATGGCCGGCTCGACGCTTCCGAGGCCGAGATTGTGGAAGCGGCTCACCGCGCCCAGCTTGGCGATTTTATTGCCGCCTTGCCGGATGGCCTCGACACGATTATCGGCGAGCGCGGAGTCAAATTATCAGGTGGGCAGAAGCAGCGGCTGGCCATCGCCCGCATTTTCTTGAAGAATCCTCCGATCCTGATCCTCGACGAGGCGACCTCGTCGCTCGACACCGATACCGAGCGGGCGATCCAGCAGTCGCTGGCTGAGCTGTCGCAGGGCCGCACGACCCTTATCGTTGCACACCGCCTTGCCACTATCGCCAATGCCGACCGCATCATGGTCGTCGAGGGCGGAAAAATAATCGAGCACGGCAGCGAAGCCGACCTGCGGCTGAGGCCGAACGGCCGCTATAGAGAACTATGCGCTGCGACACCGGCCCATACCATTGCGTCGTCAATGGACGTGTTCCGTTGCATGGAGTGCGGTCAGCTCGCGGCGCAGACCACACCCAGACAACTCGCTTAGTCCGCCAAGGCGAGTGGTTGTTGCGCAGTAGATGTTTCTTTCAGGCTCGAGAACCAGACGTTCAAGGGCTTACCTTGGGCTTACCTTGATCCGCATTTTTCCACCGCATGTGTGCGTGAAACAAACCAACCCTAGCGCGCGTTATCAAATCACGTTGCGCCTGTTACGGCGCAGGCCGCGAGCAATCGCCAAGCCGAGGAGAAGAAAGTCATGACCAAAGAAGAGAAGCGCCGGACCGAAGATGACATCGCGCGAAAACACCTAGGGCCGCAAGGCGTGCCGGGAAAACCGGTTCAAGACAAGATGACGCCGCAGCAGGAAAAGAACATCCCGAAGAGCGGCGAATTCGACGGGCATACCGCTTAGCTGGTCTTGTTGACCTGCTCGAAGGAACCTTGGCGGTCCGCTTTTGACGGCGGTTTTTCGGATGGATTCTGAGCGATTTGCCCCGGCCGTTCCCACGGTTTGTCGGTTTCCTTAAGCTTTTCTTTTTTCGTTTCTTCCGTCATTTTCCAGGTTTCCTATTTCTGCAAATCATAAGCAGGGAAAAAGTGTGACGTCGCCCGACGACCTTCGTCAGCCTGACCGCGCACTCAACGTTGATTTGGCGTGAATGTTCCTGACAGTGGGCTCGAATGCGAGCTCTGCTGCGCAACTCGCTAGACCGCTTAGGAACCATGGGAGAAACAGCACGTTACCGCGCGAGAGACGCGGAGATCAAAATGAATGCCAAATATCGCATATTTGCCATCGCAGGGCTTTGCGCTGTCGTTGTCGTATTGGCCTTTGCCTTGCTGAGCGGCAAACCCAATGAAACGCCCCAACAATATCCCGAAACCACGCCTCCGCCGCAACGCGAGCAAGCCGTGGACCCGAAGTCGCAGGGTGGGCCAGGCGATCCGGACAGACGATAGTTGATGTCCGCAAACCCGTTGATTTATATCGGGACGTCCGGGGACCGGATTCTTGCCTGGAACAGTGCCAACCGTAACGTTTATGTTTATTTCGATAACGACCAGAAAAGTGCGGCGCCCTTCGACGCGGCGAAGTTCAGGTCGATCCTGCGCAAGCGCGGCGCGACTGTGCCTTAGCAACGCAATGGTGGGCGACTTTCACTCCGGCTCCGGGCGCTTCAGCCACGGATTGTGACAAGGCGGCGCTGCCGCGGGGCAATTCGCCGAGCCTATTCGGGCTCGGGTTTACTTTGGGGCGACATTGCAACTTTTCTTAGTCCTGCACGTTGGACCGAGTTGAAAAACCGCAGGAGGTGTCGATGCATTCGGTCATTTATATCATCGGTCTGATCGTGGTGATTATGTTCATACTCAGCTTCTTGGGGCTTCGTTAGGAGGAAGACATGTCTGACACGACGACAGTAATCGCAGTACCGGCAGACGAACGATCGACCAATTTTGACTGGGGGGCCATCATAGGCGGCGCGCTCGTCGCCAGCGTGACTTCCCTGGTTCTCCTGAGCTTCGGGTCGGCGGCGGGGTTTGCTTCGGTCTCGCCCTATAGTTGGAATAATCCATCCGTGACGACCCTCACCGTCATAAGCGTGGGGTGGTTCGCGTTTGTGATGATGCTGGCCTCCGTGGCCGGCGGCTATTTCACGGGGCGCTTTCGGCGGCGGGCCGCCAATGCTGTTCCGTTGGACGAACGCGAGGCTCGCGACGGCGCGCATGGCCTGTTGATGTGGGCGTTGAGCTTCATGCTGGGTGTCTTCATTGCGTCTGCAATCGCCGCCGGCGCCGCAAGGGGCGTTGCTGCGGCCGCTGGTGGGGCCGCTTCCGTTACGGCGCAAGCGATCCCGCAAGACCGCGTGGGTAGCATCGTGGACACGATGATGCGGCCTGGGAGCGCGGACACGCGCGTCGAAAATCCTCGTGCAGAGGTCGCCCGGGTTCTGAGCACCAGTGCTCTCGCGCGCGGCACGATCACTAACGAGGATCGGGACTACGTGACGCGAATCGTTGCCGCTGAAGCTGGGATTCCGCCCGAAGAAGCGCGCAAACGCGTTGATGCAACGATTGAGCGGGCAAAAGAAGCCGCCAATGCCGCTCGTAAAGCTGCGGGCTGGCTTGCCTTCCTTATTGGCGCGGTTTCGGTCCTCGCCGCCGGCGCGGCGTTTGCCGGCGCCAAGTATGGCGGTCACGAGCGCGAAGAAAATATCTGGAGACGTCGATAAATCGGAATGGAATAGGCCCGGCAGCGATGCCGGGCCTTTTTTCATGGCGGCCGACGCAAACGGTCCGGGTCACCGGGCTAGTTTGCGCGCCTCAGCTTGGGCAAAAGATGAAATGCTTGGCAAACCGCCCGCGGCATCGCACTCGGAAAATCTGTAAGAAGTTGATATAAAGTGATATTCAACCGTTTATTGCGGGGGCTGGAAACTCGAGAAAATCTGTTGTTTGACACCTTAACTTGGGTGATTGATCCGCTGTTATACCGTCCGCGTCCTTTATGAGAATTCGATGATGAGCGAGCGTCCAGTTGATGAACCACAACGCGATCTTGTTTCGCTGGTGCGCGCGGCGGCACGGCAGGACCAATTTCTCGATGTCGTTTCGGCGGAGGAAGCGCGCGCGCGCTTCGAGAGCCGTCTCGATCTGTCGCCGCTCGCTGCCGAGACAGTGTCGCTGGCCGATGCACTGACCCGTGTGCTGGCGCGCGATGTCGTTGCGCCGGTCGATGCGCCGCCGTTCGATCGATCGAATGTCGATGGTTTCGCGTTGCGCGCGGCCGATACGATCGGCGCCAATCAGGCGTCGCCGAAAATCCTGCGGCTCAATGCGGAGGTGATCGCCTGCGGTGACAACCCGGCGCTGGAAGTCGCTCCCGGCAGTGCTACTACTGTCGCCACTGGCGGCGTCATTCCGCGCGGCGCCGATGCCGTGGTCATGGTCGAGCAGACCGAATTGATCGGCGAGGGCGAGCCGCGCGTCGAGCTGACGCGCGCCGCCGCACCCGGGCAATTCATTTCCTATGCCGGATCCGATATTGCTCGCGGCGAAACGCTGCTGCGCCGCGGCGTCCGCATCGGCTCGCGCGAAATTGGAATGCTGGCGGCGTGCGGATTGAGCCACGTCGATGTCGTGCGCCGGCCGAAGGTGGCTGTTCTCTCGACCGGCGATGAACTGGTGGCGCTCGGCCACGAGCTCAAGCCCGCCGGCATCTATGACAGCAACGGCGCCATTCTCGCCGCTGCCATCGCAGAAGCGGGCGGTGTCGCCTTGCCGATGGGCGCCATTCCCGATGACGCCCCGGCGCTCGACAAGGCGGTGCGCGCGGCGCTGGCGCAAAGCGATATGGTCGTGCTGTCGGCCGGAACGTCCAAAGGCGCCGGCGACGTGTCGCATGCGGTCGTCTCGAAGCTCGGCGCGCCCGGCGTGCTCGTCCATGGCGTTGCCCTCAAACCGGGCAAGCCGCTGTGCCTTGCCGTGGTCGGCAGGACGCCGGTCGCGGTGCTCCCCGGCTTTCCGACCTCGGCAATCTTCACCTTTCATGCCTTCATCGCGCCGGTCATCCGCGCGCTGGCCGGTCTGCCGCCGGAGGCGGCGAGGACCATGGAGGCCCGCGTGCCGGTGCGCGTCGCGTCCGAACTCGGCCGCAAGGAATTCGTCCTGGTGTCGCTGATCGACACTGAAAGTGGCCCGGTTGCATTTCCGACCGGCAAAGGGTCCGGCTCTGTCACCAGCTTCTCGCAGGCCGATGGCTTCATCGAAATCGACGCGCTTGCCACTTCGCTCGACGCCGGCAGCGCCGCGCAAGTCACCCTGATCGGCAGTGCGGCCAAGGCGCCCGATCTGGTCATCATGGGTAGTCACGACGTCGCGCTCGATGTTGTGGTCGGCGCGTTGGCGAAACGCGGTTTCTCGGCGCGCACGCTGGCGGTCGGCAGTCTCGGCGGTGTGGCTGCTGCCAGCCGCGGCGAATGCGACATCGCGCCGGTGCATCTGATCGATCCGGTGAGCGGCGCTTACAATAAGCACCTGGTTACGCCGGCGCTGTCGCTGGTGCGCGGCTGGCAACGCATGCAGGGCGTGGTGTTCCGTGAGGGCGATGCGCGTTTCGAGGGCAAGAGCGCGGTCGAAGCGATCACGGCTGCGTCGGCCGATGCGTCGGCGCTGATGGTCAACCGGAACGCCGGCGCCGGGACGCGGGTTCTGATCGATACGCTGCTGAAGGGTGCGCGGCCGCCCGGCTACGCCAATCAGCCGAAGTCGCATAACGCGGTCGCTGCGGCTATTGCGCAAGGTCGCGCCGATTGGGGCATCGCCATCGAACCGGTGGCGAAGCTTTATGGCTTGGGTTTTCTCCCGGTCGCACCGGAACACTACGATTTTCTGGTGGCGGAAAGCAGGCGCGGTCGCCCGGCGGTGCGCGCTTTCCTCGATGTCTTGCGTGACGAGCCGACGCGCGCCGGCATTCTCGCGCTCGGCATGGCGCCTGCCGATGTCTAGGATTTTCCTTGCACTGATGCTGATGCTCTTGCTGATCCCCGGCAGCGCGCAGGCTCAGTTGCGCGGCCATGGCGGCCCGGTGAGGGCGCTGGCGATCTCGCCGGACGGCACACAGGTGGTGTCCGGCAGTTTCGATACGTCGGCAATCCGCTGGTCGATTCCGCGCAATGCGGCGGAACAGGTGATGCGGTTCCACGACAGCGCGGTGAACGCCGTTGTTTTTCTCAAGGACGGCCGCGCGGTGAGCGCCGGGGCCGACATGCGTATTGCGGCCTGGACAAACGGGGTGCCGCAGCCGGATGCTGTTTTCGATGGCCACAAGGCGCCGGTCGCGGGGCTTGCGGTTTCGCCGGACGGCGCGTGGCTCGCGTCGGCATCGTGGGATCACACGGTGCGTCTCTGGCCGTTGAACGGCGGCAAGCCGCGCGCCCTTGAAGGCCACAGTCAAAACGTCAACGGGGTCGCCTTCTCGCCCGATGGACGGCAGGTGATAAGCGCCGGTTATGACGCGACGCTCCGCATCTGGCCGGTTTCCGGCGATGGCGATCCCATCGTGCGCACGCTGCCGACTCCGCTCAATGCAGTCACCGTTGCCGCCGATGGCGAGATCGTGGCCGGCGGCGCCGATGGCAAAGTCTATTTTCTGTCGCCGCAGGGCGAACTGCACGCCGAGGTGCAGGCATCGCCGACTCCGATCATTGCGCTTGCGGTGTCGAAGAATGGCGCGCTCGTCGCCGCTGCCGGCATCCGCGGCACTGTCGCCATTATTGCGCGCAACACCCGCATTGTTCAGAAAACGCTGGTCGGGCCGGGCCTGCCGGTATGGTCGGTGGCGTTTTTTCCCGATAGCCGCACGTTGTTGACCGGCGGCGCCGACCGGATGCTGCGGCGATGGAATGCGATCACCGGCGAGCCGATTGATATTGTTCTTGTCGGTGCGCCGGAAGATCCGCTGGCGGCCTATGCCGGCGATCGCGGCGCCGAGGTGTATCGCGCTTGCATCGCCTGCCACGCCTTGACGCCTGACGAGGGCAACAAGGCGGGGCCGAGCCTGGCCGGAATATTCGGCCGCAAAATCGGGACGTTGCCCGGCTATCACTATTCCGAGGCGCTGACCAAGATGGATATCGTGTGGACGCCGGAGACCGTGGCGAAAATGTTCGAGGTCGGACCGGCGGCTTACACGCCCGGCACCAAGATGCCGGAGCAGACCATCGGCGCGGCGGAAGACCGCAAGGCGCTGGTCGATTTCCTGGCCAGAGTGACCGGCGCGAAGTAACGCGCTCTAACTATCATTCTTCTGATCGCGCTCGCGCAAATAATCTTCCGTCGTGCGCATCAGCGGACGGGGCGTCGCGGCGAAGGGATCGAAATTTTCCTTCACCATCGCATTCACACGGCAATCCGCGCACATGCGGATGACGTCGAGGCGCTCCTTGGAGTTCTTGAACATCCAGTGCTGGCCTTCGAGCTTGGCGACAACGCGCTCGACCGTGCTTTTCACGCCGAACGGCGCGTCGCAGACGATGCAATGAAACGGCTCTTCCTGCTTGATGATCCGGCTCATCGCGGTCGGCGCCAGGAAGTTGATCTGCGGCGTTAGGCTTATGACTTTCTCGGGGCAAGTTGCCTTGCACAATCCGCATTGCACGCAGGCATCTTCGGCAAAGCGCAGCATCGGCCGCTCGGGATCGTCGGATAGCGCGCCGGTCGGGCAGGCGGAAACGCAGGAGAGGCACAAGGTGCAGCCTTCGACCTTGACCTCGATGGTGCCGAAAGGCGCGCCTTCAGGAAGCGGCACCACATCGGTGGGCGCCGGCGCAACCGCGTGCATCTCGCGCAGCGCGAGCCGCATCACTTCGCGTTTTCCCCCGACGACCGAGAAGGTGGCCGGCTTGGCCGCGCCGTCCATCGGCGCGATGGCGCGCAACGTGCTTCCGAGCATATCGGGATCGTCGGTCTCGATGGTGCCGACGCGCGCGCCAGCGAACCCGATGCCGGCGAGGATCGGCTCCGCCAATGCAATGGTCCTGGCAAGCCCCGCAACGTCGTGGCGCGGTTTGGCGCGCAGCAGAAAGCGCACGGCGGATGCGCCATAGGCAAATGCGGCGGCGATCGCTTCCAGCCCGATCTGCGTCACTTCGTTGACCTGCACCGGCAACACGTTCGCCGGCAGGCCGTCGCCGTGCCGCGCGAGCGCGTCGATCAATGCGCCGCCGTGCTCGGCGTCGTGAAACATCACCACCGCGCGCTTGCCGCCGGCGCCGCGATAGGTGCTGAGTAATGTACGCAAGTGGCGCAAGGTCGTGTCGGCCGCCGGCAGTGCGTAGGCCGCGGCGTCGGTCGGACAGGCCGCCGCGCATTGGCCGCAACCGGCGCAAACCTGCGGATCGATGCTGACGTGGTTGCCATTGGGCGTGATCGCGCCGGTCGGACACAGATCGAGGCAGCGGCGGCATCCGACGATTTTATTGCGCGAATGCGCACATATATCTTCGTTGAAAGCGATATAGCGCGGCTTGTCGAAAGTGCCGGTCAGATCGCGCGCCTTGAGAACCGCGCGCAGCACCGCCGCCGGATCGGCCGGATCGGCGCGCAGGTAGCCGTCGCGCAGGTCGGACGCGGGAAACAACGCCGCGCCGCCCGACAAATCGATCAGGATGTCGCACTTCGAAACCGCGCCGTTGCGGGAGGGGCCGAAGGTGAGTTCGCGCCGGGAAGAAGGATTTGGAGCTGCGTAATCGTCGACCGCCAGTTCAAAGGCGCCGAGATGGCCCTTTGCCGCGCGGATATATCCCTTCACGACAGGAAAATCGGTGACCCGCGCCGGCGCAATGCCGGCAGGCTTCTTGATCAGAACCGTGACGTCGAGATGATCCTTGAGCAATTGTGCTGCTTCGATGACGCGCTCGTCGTTGCCGTAAAGTAATGTCACGCCTTCGCTCGACAGGCTCACCCAGGGATAGATCGGGGCGGGCTCCGCTGCGGCTGCGATCAATGCCGCCATCTTGGGACCGCTGGCAGCGGCGTCTTTCGACCAGCCCGCGTTCTCGCGAATACTGACGAACGATAGCGCCCCGGCGTTTTCGATCTCGCTGGCTATCTCGGTAAAGAGCGGAACTTCCTGTGTGCAGGCGACCAGAATGTCCGCGCCGGTCGCGGCCGATTTACGAAATTTGTCCAGTTCTGTGCGGCAAAGCTGACGACCCTCGATCACCACGGAGTCGCGGCAGGCCTGACGTACGGCGGCGCCATCGAGCGGCATTGTGCCTTCGCAGGAACAGATCAGGACATTACGCGGCCGTTCGGCCATTGGTTCGTCGCCTTTTCGCTGGTTTTCGTTCTGCGAGACGAATGCCGCTCAATGGCCCCAGACTCTGCGGGACTGGCCTTGGGGCCCTGCAACGCGTTATTATAGTTATTCGAATGAAAATGTAAGAGCGAGGATCAATGGCGTTGCAGACCCGGGCCGGCGCCCGCAGTCACTCAGACTCGGAACTGGCGCTGCCGCCGCCGTTTACACAAGTGCGGTTGCGCGAATTGGGGGATGCGTTTGCCCACGCGGCGGAAATCGCGCCGGAGCAGGGCGCCGGCGCATTAGTCTATGTCGGTCGCTTCGACCTGGCGGAGTTCGCTGTCGTCGTCGAACCCGACGAGCCGCTCGTCCATGCGCGGCGCGTTTTTTATGCCGGCATGGTCGCCTTGGCCGACGCTCTTGCCTCCCATGCGCAGCCGGATACCTCGGTCACATTCGATTGGCCGGGTTCGGTTTCGGTCAATCAGGGTCTGGTGGGCGGCGCGCGGCTGGCCTGGCCGCAGGGAACCGGCGAAAACGACGTGCCGGACTGGCTGGTGTTCGGCGCCATGATCCGCACCGTTTCGATGACCGACACGGAACCGGGCCTGAATCCGCTGGTCACCGCGCTGGAGGAGGAAGGTTTCACCGACGGTCTTTCCAACCATGTGGTGGAAAGTTTTTCCCGCCATTTCATGGTTGCCATCGATGCCTGGCAGGAACGCGGGTTCGGCGCCATCGCAAGCGATTACCTCGCGCGGCTGCCGCTCGAAAAAGGCGTGCGGCGCGACATCGACGTCAATGGCGATCTCTTGGTGCGGCATATGGGCAAGCCGGATGTCGAACGTCATGCTTTTTTGCCACGCCTTGCCGAAGCCGCATGGCGCGATCCCGTCTCCAAGGGGCCGCGCGCGTGAAGCTGCTGCGCACCATCAGGCTCGATACGTCCGATACGTTCGTTTTCGACAAGGCGGCCGAGCCTGGCGAATGGGCGGTGTCCGGCGCTTTCGTCTTCTGGTCTGTCGATCCGTCGACGTTGCAGGGCAAGGCCCGTTCGGCGTTTCGCGGCGGTTTTCTCGGCGTCGAAACATTGGGCTGGTCGACCTTGGTGCAGATTGTCGAGGCAGGTGAAGAAGACCGGGTCCGCGTCATCGATCTTCTTGCGGAGAAACTGGTCGCCCATTTCGGCGCGCCTGATATGAACGCCGCGCGGACGGCCGCCGCGGAGGAAGTCGCCTTCGCGGAATCGCTCTGCGACCAGCCGAAGGACATTCTCGTCGGCGTTCACCGCAGTTTCGAGGACGGCGCGGTGCGCGAGACATTCCGTTCCTTGCGTCCGCGCGAAGGATCAAGGCCCAACCGGGTCTTCGCCTTTCTCGAAGTCGAAGGCGCCGAGGACGAGCAGCCGGCGGATCAGGTCGATCTCGTGGCCATGGTCGATAATTTGGCCGGCAGAGAGCAAAAATGAAAGATTTCTGGATTTCCTGCGGCCATCATCTGCTCGACCGCGATCAGGGCGGCGGTCTGTTGGTGACAGACGATTTTCTGAAAGTTTATCTGGCGCGGCCCGAATTGATCCCGCCGCCGGAAGCCTGTGTCGTGGAGAAGACGCTCCATGGCGCGCTGATGGCCGATCCCCGCCGGGCCATATCGGCATCTGACATCGCTGCGATTGCCGATGCCGATGCGCGCGAGAACTGGCAGGTTCTCATTGCCTTCCGCGATCTGCTGTTGCGGCACAAGACTCTTGAAGGCGCTTATGCAGAGTTGCTGCGTAACGGCATGGGCAAAACGCCGCTGCTGTTCGTCAACCAGTTGGTCCATGTGATCCTGCGCAACGCGCTCGACGGCGTCGAGGATGCCCAGGTGGTGCGCGCCGCCGAACTGTTTTTCCGCACCCAGCGCGTCACGCTGCATGAGGGATCGCTGCTCGCCGCCGACGAGGAAATCATCGGCGGGATCAATCCGGCGCCGCAATCGCCGCTGGTCTCGATGCTTGGCATTCCGGCGGATGCGCATATCCATGTGCTCAAGGAAGACAACGCCTCCAGTTATTGGGAGCGCAGCGACCAGTTCGACATGGCCATCGATTTGACTGCCGGGAAAACCGGGCTTGCGGCGCTTGCCGAAGTAATGCGGCGCTGGGTCAAGCATGTGCTGGGTGTCGAGGTGGCGATTGAGCCGCTCACCGAACTGCGCGAGGTCAATCTGGCCTGGTATGTCGGCCTCGACGCCGACGCCACAAAGATCGGCGACATGATGTGGAACGGCGAGGCGATCGATGAGGCGACAATGTCGCGCGTCGTCGGCTTGTTCGCGCTCACTTTCAAAGATCCCTCCATCGTTCTCGATCGGGTCAAGGGCGAGCCGGTTTATCTGATCCTGGCGATGACGCCGGAAAAGATCATTCGCCTGAAACCGCAAAATCTGGCGACCGGCCTGCCGATCCGGCATCTGGAGGCAGTCGGATGAGCGAACCGCACCTCAGTATTCCTGTCGGCGTTATTGTCGAACGCAGCAAGGGCACCACGCCATGGGCGGAATTTTATTGGCGCGCCATCGGGGTGCTGGCCGGCCAGCCGGACACGCCGCCCTGGTCGATCTTGAGCGACGACGGTGAGCGCATCACATTCTATGCTGGAACGGCGGATGTCGAATTGCATCACACCGAAACCGGATTCTATCGCGATAATATGAATTCCGGCGCGCCGGCGCTGTGGGTGGCGCTGCGCGCCGCTGACAGCGAGCCGCCATTCACCGTCGCCGCGGTGACCGCGGACCCGGCGGAAGGCGAGAGCTTCACAGAAGCCGGAACCGATCTGGTCGAGCAGGTGCCGATGCCGCCGCCGATCCAGCAAGTTGTCGCCGCTTTTGTCGCCGAACATCATGTCGAGCGGCCGTTCTTCAAGCGAAAGCGCGACCGTGCCGATCCCGAAGCCATGGCCAGGCGTGGCCGGCCTTCCGGAGAAGATTTCGAATGAGCGAGCCGGAAAACTTCCTGACGCGATGGTCGCGCCGCAAGCTGGACGCCGAGGAACAGGCTACGCCGGCGGCGGCTGAAATTGCGCCGCAACAGCCGGCGCAGGATGCCGAGGGCGTGGCGGGTGGTGAAAGCCGGAGTGTTCCGGACAGTCCGGCGGTTCCGGCGCCGGCATTCGATCCCGCCAGCCTGCCGTCGCTCGATTCGATAGGCGCGGAAACCGACATCACCGCTTTTCTGAAAGCAGGCGTTCCTGGCGACCTGCGGCTCGCGGCACTTCGTCGCGCATGGGTCGCCGATCCGGCGATCCGAGATTTCAAAGGCCTGGCGGAGAACGATTGGGACTTCACTATTCCCAACGAGACGATGGGATTTGGCGAGATCGATCCCGGTCTCGACATGAAAAAAATGTTGGCCGACGTTTTCGGCGACAAGCCACGCGTCGAACCTGCCGCAGCGGAATTGCCATCCGCCGACGAGCAACCCACGTCAGCACCGCGCGAATTGGGTGCGCCGGCGAATCGTGTGGCGCTCAATTCGAGCGCAGCTCCTTCGCATGATGAAAAAATTACGAACGATAAAGATATTGTGCAGCGCAATAACGATGCCGCGCCGCATTCCGACGATGACGACGGCCCTGACGTCGCTCCCCTCGCGCGACGCCGTCCACAGGGCGGCGCGCTGCCGCAATAATAGTCAGCCTATAGCCTCTGGCTATTGACCGACGCAGGCGCACGGCGCTACCCTTACATTGTAACTATTTGAAAGAACGCGGATGCGTGAGCCCGGTCTCGATCAAGCTATTCGCGCTGCCGGCAGCGTCAGCGAACTCGCGCGGCAACTCGGAATTTCGCAACCATCGGTTTCAAATTGGAGTCGTGTTCCGGCGGAGCGCGTGGTGTCGGTCGAGAGCCTGACCGGCGTCAATCGCGTCGTGCTGCGGCCCGATCTGTTCGGCGAGGCAAGAATGACCGGGAATGTCGATGAGATCGATGCAGCGCGCGCGCAGGAGTATGCGTTGCTCGCGGCGTTGCTCATGCGGGCGCCGGATGCTGCCTTGCTCAAGCGCCTCGCCGGGTTGCGTGGCGACAGCAGCCCGCTCGGCATGGCGCACATTGCCCTGGCGGAAGCCGCGGATCGCATGACCGTCGAGCAGGTCGAGCGCGAATTCTTTGATCTCTTCATCGGCGTCGGCCGCGGCGAGTTGCTGCCTTACGGATCCTACTATCTCACCGGCTTCTTGCACGAGCGTCCGCTGGCGCGGTTGCGTGACGACCTCGGCAAGCTCGGCATCGAGCGCGTCGAGGGCAATGTCGAACCGGAAGATCACGCCGCCACTTTGTGCGAAATTATGGCTGGATTGATCGGTGGCCAGTTCGACGCGCGCCCCGGCAGCGATCAGGAAATTTTCGATAAACACATGGCGCCATGGATGGGCCGGTTGTTCAGAGATATCGAAGGCGCCGAAGCCGCAACATTCTATCGTCCGGTCGGAACGATCGGACGCCTGCTGATGGATATCGAGACGGAAGCGTTCGCGCTGAATGCGTAACCAAACGCAAGCGCGACGACTGCGATGATTTAGGGACCAAGGAGGACTGGCGATGAAGTCGGAACCCAAAGAAAAACTAGGACGCCGCGATTTCCTGCGCGCGCTCGGCGCCGGCGCCGGTGTTGCCGTCGCATCGGCTGCGCCGCTCGCTGCTCCGGCAGCGGCCGACACCGAGAACAACGATGAAAAGCGCAAGGCGCGCTACAAAGCGGACTCTGCCAGCGTGCAGACCTACTACCGCGTCAACCGTTTTCCGAGCTGAGGGAGGCTGCACCGTGTTAACAAAAAGATCAGAACGACAGGCACGTCGCGGCAGTCTCGCAGCCGCAGTTGATAGCCAGGCAGCCGGCGGTTTTGACCGCCGCACCTTCCTGCGCAGGTCGGGGCTCGTCGCCGGCGGTCTTGCCGCCCTTGGCGCGCTCCCGCTGAGCAGCGTCCGCAAGGCGGAAGCGGCAGGTCCAGCGGTTGCTGGCGCCACCATCCGCAAGAACATCTGCACGCACTGTTCGGTGGGTTGCACCTTGATCGCCGAAGTGTCGAACGGCGTGTGGGTCGGGCAGGAGCCCGGCTGGGACTCGCCGATCAATCGCGGCTCGCATTGCGCCAAGGGCGCGGCGACGCGCGAACTGGTGCACGGCGATCGCCGCCTGCGTTATCCGATGAAGCTGGTGAACGGCCAGTGGACGCGGATTTCCTGGGACGTCGCGATCAACGAGATCGGCGACAAGATGATGGAGATCAGGGCCAAGTCTGGGGCCGATTCCGTCTATCACCTCGGCTCTGCCAAGTTCACCAACGAAGGCGCGTTCCTGTTCCGCAAGTTTGCGGCTTTCTGGGGCACAAACAGCGTCGACCATCAGGCGCGTATCTGCCACTCGACCACGGTCGCCGGTGTGGCCAACACCTGGGGCTACGGCGCGCAGACCAACAGCTATACGGACATCCGCAACTCCAAGACGATTCTGTTCATCGGCAGCAATGCCGCGGAAGCGCATCCGGTGTCGCTCCAGCACATCCTGGAGGGCAAGGAATCCAACCGCGCCAACATGATCGTCATGGATCCGCGCATGACGCGCACCGCCGCCCATGCCACCGAATATGTCCGCATCCGCTCCGGTACCGACATTCCGGTGATCTGGGGCATGCTGCACCACATTTTCAAGAACGGCTGGGAAGACAAGCAGTTCATCGAACAGCGCGTCTACGGAATGGATGACATCCGCAAGGAAGTCGCCAAGTGGACGCCTGAAGAAGTCGAGCGCGTGACGGGCGTGCCCGGCGCCCAGCTTGAAAAAGTCGCCAAGATGTTCGCGACCCAGAAGCCGTCGACTCTGATCTGGTGCATGGGCTCGACCCAGCACACGGTCGGCACCGCCAACGTGCGCGCCTTCTGTATTGCGTTGCTGGCCACCGGCAATGTCGGCGGCCCGGGAATGGGCGCCAACATCTTCCGCGGCCATACCAACGTGCAGGGCGCGACCGATCTCGGCGTCGATATCGCCACGCTGCCGCTTTATTATGGCCTGGTGGAAGGCGCGTGGCGGCATTGGTCGCGCGTCTGGGAAGTCGATTACAACTGGTTCGCCGACCGCTTCGACAAAACCACCGCAGCGGACGGCAAAGTCACCAGTACGATGAACACGCCGGGCATTCCGTCGACTCGTTGGTTCGATGCCACGCTCCTCGACAAGAAGGACGTGCGGCAGAAAGACAACGTCAAGGCGATGTTTGTCATGGGTCACGGTGGCAACACCGTGACGCGCGTGCCGCAGGCGCAGAAGGGTGTCGAGAAGCTCGAATTGCTGGTCGTGTGCGATCCGCATCCAACCACCTGGGCTTCGATGGCGCCCGGACGCAAGAACGGCACTTACCTGTTGCCGATCGCCACCAGCTACGAAACCAACGGCTCGCGCACGGCGTCCAATCGCGCGCTGCAGTGGGGCGAGCAGATCGTCAAGCCGATCTTCGAATCGAAGGACGATCTCGAGGTCATGTACCTGCTGGCCAAGAAGCTTGGCTTTGCCGATCAGATGTTCAAGAACATCAAGGTCGAAAACAATCTGCCGGTGCCCGAGGACATTCTCCGCGAGATCAATCGCGGCGGCTTCTCGACAGGCTACTGTGGCCAGTCGCCTGAGCGGCTCAAGTCGCATATGGCGAACCAAAAAGACTTCGACATGCGCACGCAACGCGCGGCGTCCGGCCCGAACAAAGGCGACTATTACGGTCTGCCGTGGCCGTGCTGGGGAACGCCGGAGTTCAAGCATCCCGGAACGCCGCTGCTCTACAACACCAACCTGTCGATCAAGGAAGGCGGCGGCACCTTCCGTCCGCGCTTCGGACTGGAGCGCGAGGAAACCCTGCCGGACGGCACCAAGCGCAAGGTCAGCCTGCTCGGCAATGGCTATTACTCCAAGGACTCCGAGATCAAGGACGGCTACCCGGAATTCACTCTGGGTGTCCTCAAGAAGCTCGGCTGGGACAAGGATCTGACCGAGGCCGAACTGGCGATCATCAACAAGATCAACCCGACCACGCCGGACTCGGTATCCTGGGCGATCGATCTGTCCGGTGGCATCCAGCGTGTTGCCATCGAACACGGCTGCACCCCTTACGGCAACGGCAAGGCACGCGCCAACGCGTTCGGCTTGCCGGATCCAATCCCGGTGCATCGCGAACCCATCTATACGCCGCGGCCAGACCTCGTCGCCAAGTACCCGACACTGCCGAATGCGGTGCAGTTCCGGGTGCCGAACATTGGCTTCGACGTTCAAAAGGCCGCAGTGGAGAAGGGGATTGCCAAGCAGTTCCCGCTCATCCTCACCTCCGGCCGTCTCGTCGAATACGAGGGCGGCGGCGAAGAGACCCGCTCGAACAAGTGGCTGGCGGAGCTTCAGCAAGACATGTTCGTCGAAATCAATCCTGCCGATGCCGCCGAACGCGGCATCAAGGACGGCGCATGGGTCTGGGTGACCGGCGCGGAGAACAACTCCAAGGCCAAGATGAAGGCGCTTGTTACCGAACGGGTCGGCAAAGGCGTGACCTGGTCTCCGTTCCACTTTGGCGGCTGGTTCGAAGGTGTGGATCAACGCGCCAACTATCCAAAGGGCACCGATCCGATCGTGCTGGGTGAGAGCGTCAACTCGCTCACCACGTACGGCTTCGATCCGGTGACCGGCATGCATGAACCCAAGGCCACCCTCTGTCAGGTCAGAGCGGCTTAAAGGAGCAACGATCATGGCACGTATGAAATTTCTCTGCGACGCCGACCGTTGCATCGAATGCAACGCTTGCGTTACCGCCTGCAAGAACGAACACGAAGTGCCGTGGGGCATCAACCGCCGGCGCGTCGTCACCATCAATGACGGCAAGCCGGGCGAACGGTCGGTGTCGATGGCCTGCATGCACTGCACCGACGCGCCATGCGCGGCGGTCTGCCCGGTGGACTGTTTCTACACCACGGCCGACGCGGTGGTGCTGCACTCCAAGGACCTGTGCATCGGCTGCGGCTATTGCTTCTACGCCTGTCCGTTTGGCGCGCCGCAATATCCGAAGGTCGGCAACTTCGGCTCACGCGGCAAGATGGACAAATGCACGTTCTGCGCCGGCGGCCCGGAGGCCGATGGCAGCAAGGAAGAGTACGAGAAATACGGCGCCAACCGGTTGGCCGAAGGCAAGCTGCCGCTGTGCGCCGAAATGTGCTCGACCAAGTCGCTGCTCGCCGGCGACGGT
The DNA here is from genome assembly GCA_945870035.1 of Rhizobium sp. Q54. Taxonomy (GTDB): domain Bacteria; phylum Pseudomonadota; class Alphaproteobacteria; order Rhizobiales; family Xanthobacteraceae; genus Pseudolabrys. Next base: position 20,319 of record CAMBQQ010000007.1, read on the forward strand.
GACGTGATTGCACAGATCTACAAGGAGCGGGTGTCGCGGCGCGGCTATGGCTCCGGCGCCTGGGGCTGGCAGACCGCCTACCGCGAGACGATCGCGACCTGATCCGCATGCAATCTTGTACCGGCGGCGCGGCTGTTGCGCGCCGCCGCTTCGGCAAAGAGAATTTGAGAAGAAATTGAGAAGACAAAGGGGAGGGAAGCCAATGTTGGGCGTTTTGGCGAAATTCATGATGCAGGTTCGCTTCATCGCCGGCGCTCTCGCGCTCGCTTTCACGATCGCCATTGCCGCGCCGGCCACGGCGCAGCAACCGACCACGGTCAATCCGACTGCCAGTGCGGTCCAGGAACGCCAGCTTCTCCAGGAATTGAACCGGATTCAGGGCCGCGTGACGATCCCGGACAAAAAGGCGGACTTGCTTGAGCAGCCCGCGGGCCGCGATTGGCGGCAGTGGCACCAGGTGACTTTGCGCTGGATCGGCGCGATTGCCATTCTCGGCATGCTCGCGTTGCTGGTGGTTTTTTACCTGGCGCGCGGGCAGGTCAAACTGGAAAAAGGGCTTTCCGGCCGCAAGATCGTGCGTTTCAATGCGGTTGAACGCTTCGTGCATTGGCTGACGGCGACGTGTTTTCTGGTGCTCGCGGTTTCCGGCCTTAACGTCACCTTCGGCAAGGCGCTGCTGCTGCCTTTGATCGGGCCGTCGGCCTTTTCGACGTGGTCGGAGCTGGCGAAGTATTCGCATAACTTCCTGAGTTTCCCGTTCACCATCGGCGTGATCCTGATCTTCCTGATGTGGATCGGCAGCAATATTCCGAACAGGACCGACGTCGAGTGGGTCAAGCGCGGCGGCGGCATCATCGGCAAGGACCATCCGCCGGCGGGCCACTTCAATGCCGGTCAGAAGATGATCTATTGGATCGTCGTCCTTGGCGGCGGCGCGTCCGCGGTCACCGGTTACCTGCTGTTGTTTCCGTTCTACGGGACGGAGATTTCGGGCATGCAACTGGCCCAGATCGTCCACTCGGTCGTGGCCGTGTTGTTCATCGCCGCCATGCTCGGGCACATCTATATCGGCACTATCGGCATGGAAGGCGCTTTTGAAGCGATGGGTGAGGGTACCGTCGACGTCAATTGGGCCAAAGAGCATCATCCGCTTTGGCTGGACGATGAATTGAACCGGACAAAGGAAACGCAGGCCCAGGCCGCGGCCCGACCCGCGGAATAGCCTTCGGTTTACGACAGATAAAAAAACGCCCGGCGAAAGCCGGGCGTTTTTTTGATTCATGTGCCGGTAAATTCAACGTCGCTATGCACCCCGTTGCCGGACCTGCAGGTGCTCGAGCCGAACCGTAACCTACGCGCCGAGGCGCACGCCGGTCGCGCTGCTGAATGCCTTATCCGCCGGTTCCTGCATGCCGCCGAGAACAACGCCACTGATCACAGCGATGACCACAGCCGCGACGCAGGCAATAATGAAGCTTTTCATGGATCAGTCCTCCCCGAAAATCGTTGTGATCTCATAGCAGGAATCGGGGCGCGTGAGGAGGGATAGTTTGTCGCTCCCTGTCGCAGCGGGGGGTCTAATGCGCCCACGGATGGAACCGTACTCTTCCCGGCGGGTTGAGTCGGTACATCACCAAGGAGTGTACCATGCGCGCCGCCCTCGCTTTGATTTGTCTGGTTTCATTCTCCGGCATGGCGTCGGCGCAAACGATCACGCCGAACAACGCCGCGGAGCCGATGGAAAGTACCGGGCGGACCGTCACGCCCGAAACCAAGGGCCAATTGCAGCCACAGGGCTGGACCGGACCAATCAACACAGGGTCCGGCGGGGCGCCCGCGGAAAGTCCGCAGGGGCAAACGCCTCCGGGCATGCAGGCGGCGCCTGAAGGGTCGTCGAAAACCGTCGTCGAGCCGACCGCTGCTCAGTCGAAGACCGCCGTCCAGCCGACCGCTGCTCCGTCGAAGACCGCGGTCGAGCCGACAGCTGCTCCGTCGCAAACCGTCGTCGCGCCGGCCGCCGCTCCCGCACGGTTGCCTCCCGTCGGCCATGCCGACGAGACCGCCAAGGACGCCATCGGCACTACCGCTGGCGGCGCAAAAATTCCGACGGTTGAAGAAGCGCGTGCGGCCAAAATGATGCCGTACGATCCAAACCCGGTCCCCGGCCAGGTTTTAGCGCCCGCCGCGCAGGCCGGTAATCAGGCCGGCGGTGATGGTAAACCGACGGCGGCGCCGGGCAACGGGGATCCGACGACAGCAACCGGTGGGCAAGCCGCCGTTGGCGGTCCGATGTCGCCCGGTGCCTCGGCTGGCGGTCAGAATACAAACACGCCCGGCGGTTCGTCCGGTGCAGCCAATACGCCGGGCAGCGCATCCGGTGCAGCGAGTGCCGGTCGCCCCGGTTCGGAAACGATGGGCGCTCGGCCGGCAGGTTCTCCGCCGGAGCCGGCAGGTTCTCCGCAGGATACGCGTCCGGGCCCTATCGGCGCCACCGGTCAGACCATGCCGTCGAAGCTGTCGGAAAGAAACGCGATCCTTGATCATGTGCCTATCATGGCAATGCCTTTGGCATTGACACAGCCGCAACGTCAGCGGATTTACCAGACAGTCATGAGCGACACGTCGCGTCAGCCCGCGGCAGGCGCGGAATCGCTGGTGCCCGCAACTGTTCTGTCCACCGAGCAAGCATTGAACGAAGCGCAACCGATGCCCGACAGCCTCAAGGACATCGAATTGCTCAAGGGCCTGCAATACGTCAAGGCGAAGGACAAGGTGCTGCTTGTTACGCCGGCATCGCGGATTGTGATCGACGCGATCACCATGTAGGCCGCCGCCGGCTGACAAGGTCGTCTCCGGTTAAAGGCGCTACACCAACCAGATCAACAAAGAGAGCAAGGCAGCGGCGCCCGCGAAACTAACCAGAGCGACGCGGCCGTCTACAAATCTGTCTGGGAAGAGCTGCAACACGAGCGGCGCCAGCAGGGCAATGGCGCCGCCACCGATCACGGCCGCATACCATGGAATGCGTTGCCAGGCGGCTGCGAGTCCGGCCGCGAGACAGATGGCCGCAACCGTCAGAGATCCGAACAGGATGAATGTGCCTGCGACCGAGCGCAACGCCGGCGCGCGGCGCTCGCGTGGAAAATGACCTGCGGCCGCGAGGCCGTGCAGCGAGAGCATCAGCACCAGCAGCATGAACAGCAGAAGCGGCAACACCGCGCTGGCAGGCATCATCGGGGCTTTTCCTTGTGTAAGACGCGTTAGGCCTTGACCGGTTAGAATCCGACTCCCTAACATACGAGACATATATCAGCGCAAGCCGCAATGGCAGCCGGGAGAGAAGCGACATGCAGGATTCGACGAAAGCCGCCAAGCCGTCCGCGGAGGGCAAAACGCCCGGCAACGCTCCCGCAACCGCTCCGGCCAAGCGCGAGAAGCGCAGCATTTCGGAAATCCGGGAGTCCAAGAAGACCGGCGAGAAGATGGTCTATATGTCGGTGCCGGACTATACCTCGGCCAAATGGGCGGAGATGGCGGGCGTCGATGTCGCCGTGGTCGGCGACAGCCTGGCGATGATCGCCCACGGCCATCCGAGCACCATCCCCGCCACCATGGATATGATGGTGATGCATGCCCAGGCGATCCGCCGCGGCGCGCCCGCAACCTTCGTCCTCGGCTGCATGCCATACCAGAGCTACAACACCGTGGACCGCGCTTTGACCAACGCCACCCGCTTCATGCAGGAGGCCGGTAGCGATGCCGTCAAGCCGCAGGGCGGCAAGTCGCAGGCCCATATCCTCAAGGCGCTGGTTGATGCCGGCATCCCGACCGCCTCGCATATCGGGCTGACCCCGCACACCATCGCCATGTTCGGCGGCTTCAAGATTCAGGGCCGCACCGCGGACGCGGCGATGAAGATCCTTGAGGATGCGCTGGCCATCGAAGATGCGGGCTGTTTCATGCTGGAATTCGAGGCGGTGCCGGCGAAGATCGCCAAGCTCATTTCGCAGCAACTCACCATCCCGACCATCGGCATCGGCGCCGGGGTCGGCACCGACGGTCAGATCCTGCTGTGCCACGACTTGCTTGGCGTCTTCACCGATTTCAAGCCGAAATTCACCAAGCGCTTTGCCAAGCTCACCGAGGTGGCGGTGACCGGAATCCAGCAGTACATCAAGGAAGTGAAGGAGGGGGCATTCCCCGACGACGATCATTCCTATAGCGTGAACGAAGCCGAATACGAGAAGTTCGCAACGATGGTGGCAAAGCGGAGGCATATCTGACGTGGCGCGTGCGAAAACGATGCCGCTCCGCCGCTCGGGCGTGAGCCGGAAGACGGCGCGAGCGCGCTCCGTTCAGCCTGTAGAGACACTGACCGAGCAGGCCTACCGCGCCATCGAAGAGCAGATCGTCACGCTCAGGCTCAGGCCAGGCGACATTCTTTCCGAACAGATGTTGTCGACGGCCTTCAAGGTCGGCCGCACGCCGGTGCGCGAAGCCCTGCAACGGCTCGCCCGCGAGGGGTTGGTCACCATCCTGCCGCGCAAGGGCATTCTGGTCTCCGATATAAACCCGCGCAATCAGTTGCTGGTGCTCGAAGTCCGCCGAGAGCTGGAGCGGCTGTTGAGTCGGATGAGCGCGGAGCGTGCCAGCACTGAACAGCGCGAGCAGTTCGGCGAGATTGCGCGCGGCATGGACCTCGCAGCCAAGGCCAATGACGACATCTCCTTCATGCGGCTCGACCGCGAACTCAACCAACTGATTATAGAAGCGGCGCACAACGACTATGCCGCGCGCGCGATGAAGCTCTTGCAAGGCCTCTCGCGGCGCTTCTGGTACATGCACTATCGCGAGGCGGCGGATTTGCCGCTATGCGCCCGGCTGCACGCCACGCAGGCGCGCGCGATTGCCAAAGGCGATGGCCGTCTGGCGGCGAAAAGCTGCGACGACCTGATCGACTACACCGAGAATTTCACCCGCGCGACCGTTTCTCTGTAATTAGAAAATCTCGACATTGCGCGCCCGCCTGAAGTCTGTATTATATCGCAGATATATCAGAAGAATGTCTGAGCGGGGGAAGCGTGAAGACCTACGAGGGGAAGCGCACAATCGACGGTCTTGTGGTGACGGTCGATGGCCGGCCGCTCGATGAGCGGTATGATATCAAGCAATTCAGCAAGTATGGCTTCGAATGGACCTATGAGGGTCCGAACCCGCAGCAACTGGCGCTGGCGATCTTGGCCGATCACTTCGACGACGCCGATCGCGCGCTGCTTCTGTCCGAACCGTTCATGAAGAAAATCGTAGCCAATCTCGACAACGACTGGACCCTCACCGGTTCCGACATCGACAGCGCGCTCAAGGAGATAGAACTCGCCTGAACGGTCTGCGGCAAAGGGCAAAAGCCCGTCCGCCGGCCGCGTATTCAAGATCAATAAGAAACGGCAACTTAAAAACCAATATGGGGAGAAACGTCATGCGAAAGATCGTTCGCGCCGGGCTCGTCGGCCTGGCAATCGGAGCACTCGCGTCCGCATCCGCGGGCGCCGCCGAACACAACTGGAAAATGCAGACCGAGTGGGGCGGCGGACCGCTTATGGAGCTCGGCGCCAAGGCCTTCGCCGAGAAGGTCAAGTTCATGACCGACGGCCGCCTTGAGGTGCAGGTGCTGCCCGCCGGCACGCTCGCCAAGGGCCTCGACTCGCGCACCGCCGTCGCCAACGGCGTCGCCGAAGCCTGTCACACCTGGATGGGTTACGACTGGGGCAAGGACAAGACCGTCGTTCTGTTCGGTGGCTTCTCCGGCTCGATGGATAGCGAGCGGATGCTGCACTGGCTGTACGAAGGCGGCGGACTGGAGCTGCAGCGCCAGTTCAACGACGAGAAGTTCAATGTCGTCTCGATGCCGCTGTTCGCACGCACCGCGGAAGCCTTCCTGCACTCGCGCAAGCCGGTGCGCACCATGGAAGACCTCAAGGGTCTGAAGTTGCGCACGGCCGGCGCCTGGCTCGAAATCTCCAAGTCGATGGGTGCGGCATCCGTCACCACGCCCGGCCCGGAAACCTACCCGATGCTGGAGCGCGGCGCGATCGACGCCACCGAGTGGGGAACACTCTACGAGAACATCTCGATGGGTTTCCACAAGATCGCAAAATACGTGATCATCCCGGGCGTTCATCAGCCATCGGCCCCGTTTGAACTGTGCGTCAACAAGACCGCCTGGGGCAAGCTGTCGGAGCGCGACAAGAAGCTGGTCGAGATGGCGGCCAAGGAAGTGACGATGTCGAGCTGGATGCGGGTTGGCGCTGAGGATGCAAAGGCGCTCAAGTTCTTCAAGGAGCAGGGCAACGAGATCATCGAACTCTCGCCCGAAGTGCAGAAGGCCACCAAGGACATGTCGGTCAAGTGGGCCGAGGAGCAGGGCAAAACCAATCCCTGGTTCAAGAAGGTTTGGGAAAGCCAGCGTGCCTTCGAAAAGCTCTGGGAGAACGCCTCGAGCTACCGCAACGTGAAGTACTAGAAACCGCAACGGCCGGGGCGCTGACCGCCCCGGCCGATCGCGGTTCGCCTCCCAAACAATTCGAGGTTGCCCATGCAGGCGCTGCTTCGCCTGATCCAAAGCATTTCGCGTTTCAGCGGCGAGACCACGGCATGGCTGGTTGTGCCGCTGATCTTCGCAACGGTTTACGACGTCGTCGCCCGCTACGCCTTCAATGCGCCGACCCAATGGGCCTACGAGATTGGCTATATGGTCATGGGTACGCATGCGCTGCTCGGCATGGCCTATACCTTGCGATATGGCGGTCACATCCGCATCGATGCGTTTGCGCAAAAATTTTCCGAAACCACCAAGGCGATCATCGATCTTATTGGCTACGCGGTGTTGCTGCCGTGCCTGTGCTGGGTCGCGGTCGCGCTGTGGGAATACTGGGTGCTCGCTCTGCGTACCCATGAATTGTCCGGTCAGTCGGCCTGGAATCCGGTCATCTGGCCATTCCGGCTCGTCTTTTTCGTCGCCTTTGCATTGCTGATCCTCCAGATCGTGGCCGAGATCATAAAGGCTGTCTCATACTTGTCGGGCCGGCGCGTCGCATATCTCGACAATGCGGAGGGGCACTAGATGCTGGGCTCCGCGTCGCTGCTGATGTTTCCGGCGCTGTTGTTCACGCTGTTCGTCGGCTTTCCTGTCGCCTTCGCGATGATCGTCGTCGCATTCGGCTTCGGCTATTGGGCGTTCGGCACTTCCATCATCTTCCAGTTCGTATCGAAAATAGACGCCATGGCATCGAACTTCGTCCTCGCCGCCGTGCCGCTGTTTATTTTCATGGGCGCGATGCTGGAGCGCGCCGGCATCGCCGAGCGCCTGTTCGAGGCGATCCATCTGTGGACGCGCCGGCTCCCCGGCGGGCTTGCCGTCGGCACTGTGCTGATGTGCGTGGTTTTCGCAGCGTCTTCGGGCGTCATTGGCGCGACCGAGACCGTGGTTGGATTGCTGACCATCCCGGTGATGCTGAAATACAAATACGACAAGGCGTTGATCTCGGGGGTGATCTGCGCCGGCGGATCGCTCGGCACCATCATTCCGCCGTCGATCGTCGTCGTCCTGCTGGGGCCTGTCGCCAACGTCTCGATCGGCGACCTGATGTTCGGCATGCTGTTTCCGGGCCTGCTGATGGCCTTTCTCTACGTCCTCTACATTTTGATACTTTGTTTGGTGTATCCCGAAAAAGGGCCCCGGATTCCGCCAACGGCGGACGATCCGATTTTCGTCGAAAAGGTACGGATATCGATGGTCGCGCTATGGCCGCCGATGCTGCTGATCGCGGCTGTGCTCGGCTCGATCATGTTCGGCATCGCCGCGCCAACCGAGGCCGCGGCGCTCGGAGCGCTCGGGGCGCTGTTTCTGTCGGTCGTCTACGGCGACTTTTCGTTTGCCGTGCTGCGCGAGTCGCTGCTCAAGACGCTGAAGATCACCGTCATGATTCTTACCATTCTGATGGCCGGCAACATGTTCGCCGGCGTATTTATCGCAGGGGGCGGCGTTCAGACGACGGAGCGCCTGATCGCGGCCGCCAATCTCGGCCCGGCGCTGACGCTCGGCCTGTTCCTGATCATCTGTTTCCTGGCCGGCTTCATTCTGGACTGGATCTCTATCCTGCTCATCTTCGTTCCGGTCTTCATTCCGATCGTCAAACTGTTGGGCTACGATCCGGTCTGGTTCTGCGTGTTGTTCCTCATCATCATCCAGACCAGTTACCTGTCGCCGCCGATGGCGCCGGCGATCTTCTATCTACGCGGGATTGCGCCGCCGGAGATCACCATCCAGCATATGTTCCGGGGGGTGATCCCGTTCATCGTGCTTCAATTGTTTACCTTGGCGATCGTGGCCATGTTCCCGCAGATGGTGCTGTGGCTGCCGTCGGTGCTGCTCGGTTTTAGATGACGGCCAGGAACGGCCGGAAGCTGTAACCTCAGGCGAGGGGCGTTGACCGCTCCCGTGGCTGTGATAGATTAGTGATATATCAGGTGTGGCGATCAAGCCGCGCTTCCAGGGAGAGTGGCCATGACCCCCGAGGACGTCCTGTCGATCAAGCCGAAAGTGCTGACCCAGAAGCAGCGCGAGTTCTACTTTGAGAACGGCTTTATCCTCCTCGAGAAGTTCCTGCCCGACAGCTGGGTCGAACGTCTGCGCTCCGCGACCGAAGAGATGGTGGACAAGAGCCGTTCGGTCACCAAATCCGACGATGTCTGGGACGTAGACAAGGACCACACCCGGGACAACCCGCGGCTGCGTCGGCTCTCCAGCATGAACGACCACCATCCGACGTTCTGGGACTATGCCGCCGCCGAGAATTCGCCGCTGCCGGACGCCATTGCCGATCTGGTGGGTCCCGACGTCAAGTTCCACCAGTCCAAGCTCAATTTCAAATGGTCGCAGGGCGGCGACGAGGTGAAGTGGCACCAGGACATCTCGTTCTGGCCGCACACCAATTACAGCCCGCTGACGGCCGGCACCTATGTGTACGAGTGCAATGCGGAGCAGGGCCCGCTCGGGGTATTGCCGGGCAGCCATAACGGCCCGGTGGTCAATCAGTACAACGACAAGGGTCAGTGGGTCGGCTGCATGCGGCCGGAGGACGTCGCCAAGATCGACATGAACAAGGTGGTTTATCTCGAAGGCCCGGCCGGCTCGATCACGCTGCATAACTGCCGGACGTTGCATTATTCGAAGGCGAACTGGTCGCCGGCGCCGCGGCCTTTGCTGCTCAACGTCTATTCGTCGGCCGACGCCATGCCGTATACTTACAATCCTTTGAAGTCGCGTTATTACGGCGCCATCGTGCGCGGCAAGCCGGCCCGCGAGGCGCGCCACGATCCGCGGCCCTGCCTGCTGCCGCCGGATTGGTCCGGCGGCTATACGTCGATCTTCGCCGTCCAGCAGGAAGAGGACTGGAAAGCGGGAAGACCCAAGGCTGCGGCCGGCGGCATGATGTAGGCGGCTGGCGTCAGGGCACTGAATTGAACGGAGAGGCACGATGATCACCCAGCGGCAAATCGACTTTCGCCAGGAATACCGTTCCCGCATCATGGGCTGGTACGATGGCTACCTGCATGTCGTGATCATCTACGCGATGGGCGCGGCCGCCTTCTACATTTACGTCCAGCACATCGAGAACGTGACCTGGCTGGAATGGCTGACGGTGCCGGTGACGTTCCTGTTCACCAATATTTTCGAATGGATCGTGCACAAGTTCGTCATGCACCGTCCGCTGAATATCAAAGGCCTGCGCGCGGTCTATGAGCGGCACACGCTCAATCACCACCAGTTCTTCACCGATGAGGAAATGCGGTTCCGCGACCACAAGGACTGGCGGGTGACGGTGTTTCCGCCCTATGCGCTGGTCGTGTTCATCCTGATGTCTTTACCGGTCGCGGTGGCGCTCGGTGCGCTGCTGACGCCCAATGTCGGCTGGTTGTTCATGAGCGTGACCACCGGCATGTACCTGATTTACGAGTTCATGCACTTCTGCTGCCACGTCGACGAAAACTGGTTCGTCCGCAACTGTCCCTTCGTCAACACGCTGCGCCGTCATCACACCGCGCACCACAATGCGCGGCTGATGATGGAAACCAACATGAACCTGACGTTCCCGATCGCAGACTGGCTGTTCGGGACGTCCGATCTCGATCGCGGGCTGATCGGGACGTTGTTCAACGGCTACGATACCCGCTTCCTCAGGCGGAACCTGCGCGGCACACCCAAGCGTCCGGACGAGGCCGCCGCGGCGCCGATGGGATCCTACTAGAGACCTCCGGCTGCGCGAAACGCAGCCGGTCAATCACGGACGACTGCCATGCCGAATGATGTCAAAGCGATTGTCTCCGTGCTCGCCCTGATCGTGGCGGCCGCGCTGGCTTACTGGAGCGGCTCGCCGATCGATCCGCGCTACTCGACTTTTGTCATGATCACCGCGGTTTTCATGGTGGTGGCGATGTGGATTTTTCCGGAGGCGGGCGTCAAGAAGGCCGATTTGAAATCAAGATGATTTGATTGTCTACCGCAGGTTTGGCGACCTGAGCATTGGCAACCTGTTTTCGGTCCTCGCAGATCTGGTGTGTCCGCTGCTTCGCTTTGATGGCGATATGTTTCGTCGCCAGCGGCGTCGAAAGCATGAGTCTCGCCCATGATTTCTCTCTTTGTTTTGATCCTGCCAATTCGGCGAGATTTCCAGGAGCGGCCAGCGTGGCTGGCTTCGCCGCTTGTCTCGGTCGGTCGCATGGAAATTGAATCGGGCCGGCGCGATGATCGCGGCTGTCCAGCCATGCGCGTTGCGAGTCCCCCAGGGACGCGTTATGGCTTTGAACGGGTGACAAAGCGAGGCAAAGAAAGATGGCGGCAGTCGACCGGGCCGTTAACATTGAAGAGTTGCGCCGGCTCGCCTTGCGGCGCTTGCCACGTTTCGTTGGAGATTACCTCGAAGGCGGCGCCGGTGACGGAGGTGGCATTCGGCGCAACATCGACGCTTTTCGGAGGTATCTCCTGTTGCCACGGGCGCTTGCCGATGTGACGCCGGTCGATACCCGCGTCGAACTGTTCGGCAAGACATATTCAAGCCTGTTCGGGATTTCCGCGGTCGGCATTGCCGGAATCTACCGCCGACACGCTGACGAATTGCTGGCCGAAGTCGCGCGCGACGCCAACATCCCCTTCATCCTATCGGGGGCGTCTCACGCCGCGATCGAGAAGATCGCGCGCATCGCCCCGGACCACACCTGGTACCAGCTTTATGGCGCGCATGTGCCGGAGGTGACCGAGAACATGCTGGCGCGGGCGCGCGACGCAGGTATCAAGGTTCTGGTCTATACGGTGGACTATCCGCTGGCGCCGCGTTCGGAAGTGGTAGGACGTACAGGCGTGTCGATGGCGACGGGCCCGACCTTACGGACGTTTCCGCGGCTGTTTCTCGACGCACTGCTCCACCCATCGTGGACCGCCGACTATCTGCGCGGCGGCGGGCTGCCGAAGCTGGAGAGCTGGACTGCGCACGCGCCGACCGGCAGTAATGCAAAGCAGGTCGCGGCGTATTACGCCTTGAACTGGAATAATCCGCAGACCTGGCGCGATCTCGATCGCATCCGCGGCCTGTGGAAAGGTCCGATGGTGGTGAAGGGTTTGGTGAATGCCGACGACGCGCTGCGCGCCGTGCAGGCCGGCGCCGATGCCGTGACGATTTCAAATCATGGCGGCAATAAGCTCGATTGCATGCAAGGTGCGCTCGACTCGCTGGCGCAGGTGAGGGCAGGCGCCGGTGGCGACATCCGGCTGTTTTTCGACGGCGGCATCAGGCGCGGCAGCGATCTCGTCGTCGCCAAGGCGCTCGGCGCCGATTTCTGTTTTACAGGGCGGGCGACGATCTACGGCGTCGCCGCCGGCGGCCTGCGCGGCGCCAAGCGCGCCATCGATATTCTGCAATCCGACTTGACCTATACGATGGCGATGACCGGGTGCCGGACCGTCGGCGACATCACGCGCGAGCATGTGATCGCGGGCGGGTCTTAGCTTTGCAGCGGGCGCGCCGAGTCGCGAATGCTGAAATTGACCGGGATTTTGACGCGCCGGGGCTTGGCTTTCGGACTGCCGATGCGATCCAGCAGTACGCTCCAGGAGTTTGATGCCAGCTCTTCTCTGCGCTGTGCAACCGCGGTCAGATAAGGCTGGAATACGGTCGCCCACTCGGAGTGCTCGAAGGCAACCAGCGATATGTCGCGCGGCAGGGCGATTCCGAGCGAGTGGATGGCTTTGATCGCTCCCAATGTCGCAAAGAACGTCGACGCAAAAATCGCCGTGGGCCGTCTTGGCCGGCTGAATTCCTGTTCGACCGCAACCCGGCAAGCCTCGACGCTCCTTCCGCCGATCACGAGCCGGGCGCGATCGGCAAGCCCGTGCTCCTTGAGAGCGTCGCGGTATCCCTGGACGCGGTCGCGCAGATGCAGATGGCTGTCCGCCGACGTCAGCAGCGCGATGTCGCGATGCCCAAGTTTGATCAGGTGGGCCGTGCCTTCATAGCCGGCGGCGACGTTGTCGGACGACACGGTGTCGAAGCGTTTGTGGCCGGCGGCGCGGTCAACGAGGACGGCTGGCGGCAGTACGCCTGGAAATCCGGGGATGGCGCCAAAGTCGTCGCGCGCCGCCGCGATCAACAAGCCGTCGACGCGCCGCGCGATCAATGACTGGATTCGGCGTGTCTCGGTTTCCGGATTGTCGCCGCTCGATGCGACGAGGATTTCATAACCGGCGGTGGCAGCCTGCGACTCCCAATGGGTGACAAGGCCGGAGAAAAATTCGTTCGACAGGTCGGGCACAACGACGCCGATTGTTCGTGTGTGTCCACGCCGGAGGCTTGAGGCCATGTGATTGGATTTATAGCCGAGCGCTTCGGCCGCCTTCATCACCGACAAGCGGCTGGCCAAGCGGACGCCGCGCTCGCCGATCAGGACATTGGATACGGTGCCGGTTGAAACGCCGGCCCGACGGGCGACATCGCGAATCGTCGGTGAGGACGAACGGCTTGGTGTTGGTCCGCGGCGCTTTCTCGGCATCGCTGTCCTTATGCGCCCTGGCGGTCGCGCACTGGATATTGTGCGATGCACAAATCAAACTGCATCGTCATCCGGTGCGTTTTTCGCCTGCGACGCAATTTCACTTGCAATCATCGGCCACTTCGTAAATCGTTTTACCACGGGTGACAAAACTCGGCAACGTGGGCTCTGAAGATCCACGCTTGATATTGGTTCGGGACGAAACGGGGACGCGGCGTGATCATTATCTGCCCGAGCATTGACGTGACGTTGCTGTGCCGCCGTTCGCATTTCGCGCGGGCCCGCGCATGACGCATTCGAACACCATGGCCATTCAACAGCCGGACGGCGCCGGCACCGCGCCGCTGCTCGAGTTGCGCGGCATCTGCAAGACCTTTCCGGGCGTCCGTGCGCTCGACAACGTCTCGTTTCCGATCTGGGCCGGCGAAATTCATATGCTGTGCGGCGAGAACGGCGCCGGCAAATCGTCGCTGATGAAGGTGCTGTGCGGCGCCTATGTCGCCGATGAAGGCCAATTGCTGCACCATGGCGACAAGATCGAGATCAAATCGACGCTTGACGCGCGTAAGTTCGGCATTGCGGTGATCTTCCAGGAATTCTCGCTCGTTCCGTATCTGAGCGTTGCGCAGAATATCTATCTCGGCCGCGAGTTTCCCGGAAAAATCCCCGGCACCATCGACCGCCAGAAGATCCGCTCCGAAGCCCGGCGGGTGCTCGGCATGATCGGTTCCGACATCGACATCGACGCGCCGGTGCATACGCTCGGCGTAGCGCAGCAGCAGATCGTCGAAATCGCCAAGGCGCTGTCGCAGGACGCTCGGATTCTGGTGATGGACGAGCCGACATCGGCTTTGTCGGATACCGAAACGGAACATCTGTTTGGCATGATGCGCCGGCTGAAAGCGGCAGGCGTCGCCATCGTCTACATCTCGCACCGCATGGCTGAAGTGTTTTTGCTTGGCGACCGCATCACTATCCTGCGCGACGGTAAGCTGGTCGCCACCGTGCTGCCGAACGAAACTTCGCCGGGCGACCTCGTGCAGAAAATGGTCGGCCGCAAGGTCGACGCCATTCATCGCCGCGGCGCCGACATCAACGCCGGGGAGGTTGCCCTTGATGTGAAAGGGCTGACCGGACCGAGCGGCATCTCCGACATTCATCTCAACGTGCGCGCCGGTGAAATCGTTGGCCTGTGCGGGCTGGTCGGGTCGGGCCGCACCGAGGTGGCGCGGGCGATTTTCGGCGCTGACCGCGTGACCGCCGGCGAAGTGACATTTTTCGGCAAGCGGTTCACGGGGGGGCCGGACGAGGCCACCCGCCGGGGCGTCGCCTTGATTCCGGAAAGCCGCAAGGCGCAGGGCCTGGCGCTGATCCGGTCGGTCGGCGACAACATTGTGCTTGCGGCACTGGACAAGATGTTTCCGTCGCATGTCTTCCACCCGGCGAAGGCGGCCAAGGCGGCACAGACGATGATTGGTAAGCTGCGCATTTCGACGCCATCGGCGCGGCGCGCGGTTCAGGTTCTGTCGGGCGGCAACCAGCAGAAGGTCGTCATCGGCAAATGGCTGACCGCCGATGCGCGTCTTTTTATCTTCGACGAACCGACGCGCGGCATCGATGTCGGCGCCAAGGCCGAGATATTCGCGCTGATGTACGATCTTGTGGAAAGCGGCGCCGCCATTCTGATGATCAGTTCCGAGTTGAGCGAGATCGTCAATGTCTGCGACCGGGCCTATGTGATGCGCGAAGGCGTCATCGCCGATGAATTGTCGCGCGAGCGGTTGAACGAAGAAAATATCTTGCAGCTAGGGATGCACCATGAGTGACCGTGTTCTGGCGCAAGGCATGTCGACGCTCGGGCGCGTTCCCGGCGTCGCATTCGTGCTGGTCGCATTGTGTGCGGTTTTCGCCAGCATGAGCCCCGGTTTCTCGACCACGCCCAACCTGACGAATATCCTCGTCCAGTCGTCGATCCTGCTGCTGCTGGCCCTGCCGATGACCTTCATTATCATGACTGAAGGCCTGGATCTGTCGATCGGCGCAGTGCTGACATTGTCCTCGGTCATGCTGGCCGCAGTCGCAGTATCGACAGGTTCGCTGACGGCGGGTTTTGTCGCTGCGCTGGCCATCGGTCTGGCTTTTGGCCTGCTGAATGGCTGGTTGATTGCCTGGCTCGATATTCCGCCTTTCGTCACGACGCTCGGCACTTTGGGCATCGCGCAGGGTCTCTGTCTCGTCATCACTGACGGCACCAGCATCGTCGGCCTGCCGAAGGCGCTTCAGTTTGTGTACTCAGGTTATTTCCTCGGCGTTCCGTTCCCATTGGTCATCGCCGCCGTCGCTTACGCCGCGATGCACGGCATCCTCTACCACACGCGGCTCGGCACCTACGTTCCGGCGCTCGGTGGCAATCGCGAGGCGCTGCGCCACGCCGGGGTTAACGACAGGATGGTGCTTGCCGTGATCTATGGTATCGGCGGCTTGATGGCGGGCATTGCCGCTTTGCTGCTGACGTCGCGTATCAGTTCGGCGCATCCAACCGCCGCCATCGGCATGGAGTTCGATGCCATTGCCGCCGTCGCGGTGGGCGGCACGCAATTCGAACGCGGCGAGGGCTGGCTCTTGGGCACGCTGCTGGGCGTTATCACCATCGGCGTTCTGCGCAACGGCCTTAATCTCTTGGCGATGCCGTCGTCAATACAGGTCATCTGCGTCGGATTGCTGGTAATCGTGGCGCTGTTCTTCGACGGCATGCGGAAGGCACACGAATGAGCCAGATGGAAGCCGCCGCCCCGAAATTCAAGCTGACCGTGTCGCGCGACGTTGCCGACGTCGCCTATCGATTGCTGGCCGTCGCCTTGATCTGCGTGGTTCTATCGCTCGTCAGCGATGCGTTTCTGACCGCCAACAATCTTCTGAACGTGTTGCGGCAGGCCAGCCTCGTTTTCTTCATGGCGTCGGGACTGACTTTGGTCATCCTGACCGGCAAGATCGACCTGTCGATCGGCGCCACGGTCGGGCTCAGTGCTTGTGTCGCGGCCACCATCATCAAGTCGACCGGCTCGCCATGGCTTGGCGCCGCGGCGGCCATCGGCATTGGCGGCATCGTCGGCCTCGGCAATGGGCTGATGGTGACCAAGCTGCGCATCCCGTCTTTCATCGCGACCTACGGCATGCTCTGGGTCGCGCAGGGGGCGACTTACTATTATATGAGCGGCCAATCCGTTTACGGCTTTCCGCCCGGCTTCCGGGCGCTGGGCAGCGGCTATCTGCTCGGCATTCCGATCCCGATCTACCTGATGGTCGTTTTTCTGGCGATCGGTTACTTCTTCACCAAGCGCACGACCTATGGCCAGCAGATCTATGCCATCGGCGCCAACACGGTGGCGGCGCGGCTGTCCGGTATTCCGGTCAACAGCCGCCTCAATCTGGTTTTCGTGCTGTCCGGCGCGATGGCCGGTCTGGCGTCGCTGATCTATTTGGCGCGTCTGAACTCGGCCGAAGGTGACATCGGCGAAACGCTGACGTTGCCGACCATTGCCGCGGTGGTGATCGGCGGCACGTCGCTGTTCGGCGGCGTCGGCTCGCTGTTCGGCACCTTCATCGGCGGGCTGATCCTGACGCTGATTTTGAACGGCATGAATTTACTTAATCTCAACGCGAACTGGCAGCCGCTGGTGACCGGCCTAATCGTGCTGCTCGCGGTGTGGCTGGACATGAAGACGCGATCCAAAACTGACAGCAACTGACAACCAAAACTGAACGATACAAACGGGAGTGAAACATGAAAAAAGCAGTCGTCCTGATCTCGATGTTGACCGTCGCCGGCTTCGCCGGTCCGGCATTCGCCGATGGTGAAACGGTCGCCGTCTTCACCAAGAACCAGACCAATCCGTTCTTTGAATCGATCCGCGTCGGCACGGCCAACGCGGCGAAGACCGTCGGCGTGAAGCTCATTCAATATGTACCGATCAAGCCCGACAGCATTCCGGAGCAAACCAGCCAGGTTGAAGACGCGATCGTCAAAAAGCCGAATGCGCTGCTGTTCATCCCGGTCGACTACAAGGCCATGGTTCCGGCGATTGAAAAGGTCAACGCCGCCGGCATCCCGGTGACCGGCCTGACCGACAGGCTCGCCGGCGGGCAGTTGGTGTCGTTCATCGGCGCCGAGGATTATCGCCTCGGCCTCGAAACCGGACAGAGCTTGCTCAAGGCGATGGGCGGCAAGGGCAACGTCGTTGCGCTGGAAGGTGTGAAGGGCTCTATCAGCAACACAGACCGCATGAAGGGCTTCAACGATGCGCTGAAGCAATTCCCGAACGTCAAGCTGCTGACGACCCAGCCGGCGAACTATCAGCGTCTGCAGGCTCTCCAGGTCATGGAGAACATCATGCAGACCCATCCGCAGATCGACGGCGTTTACACTGCCAATGACGCGATGGCGACGGGCGTGGTCGAGGCGATGGCTGCCGCCAACCGCAAGGCTTTCGTTGTCGGCATCAATGGCAGTCAGGAAGCGATCGACCTGATCAAGGCCGGCAAGATGCACGCGACCGGTTCGTCCGATCCGTTCATGCAGGGCTGCCTCGGCCTTCTGACCACCGTGCGCGCATTGCGCAAGATGCCGGTACAGAAGGAAATGATGGTGACGCCGGTGATCATCGATAGCAGCAATCTCAAGACCTATGACGTGCCGGTGGCATCGCGTTCGTGCCCGAAGCTCGAAGAAGTCGCGGCCAAGTAACGCGAGACGACGGCCTACTACATCATGGCGGCGGTGCTCACCGAAATCGGGAAAGCACCGCCGTAATGCTTAAGGGTGCAGCGTGAACGGCGGCGTTCCAGATTATTTGATCATCGGTGGCGGCAGCGCTGGCGCCGTGCTGGCGTCCCGCCTCTCGGAAAATCCGAGTACGCGCGTTGTGCTCGTCGAGGCCGGGCCGGACACGCCGCCGGATGCCGTGCCTGCCGATATTTCCGATATTTTCCCCCGCTCCACCCTCAACCCGGATTACTTCTGGCCTGGTTTGCAGGCGCGGCGGCGCACGCCGGACGGTCCGTTGCTGCCGTTTCCGCAGGCGCGGATTATGGGCGGCGGCTCCAGCATCATGGGCATGTGGGCGCTGCGCGGCGTGCCTTCCGACTTCGATGCCTGGGTTGCCGCCGGGGCGGACGGCTGGGGAGCGGGCGATCTCTTGAAATATTATCGCAAGCTCGAGAATGATCTCGACCGCGATCAATCGCAATGGTCTCCGGGGCCTTATCCGATCCGCCGCGTGCCGCATGGCGAGTGGCCGCCTTTTGCCCGGGCAATGGAGCGCGCGGCCAACGCGTGCGGCATAGACACGATCGGCGACATCAATGAAGACGCGCGCGCCGGCTTCTTTGCGATGCCGGTCAGCCAGAGCGGCAGCGGCCGCGCCTCGAGCGCCAGCGCCTATCTGACACGCGAGGTCAGGCGCCGGCCTAATCTTCGGATCATGGCGGATACGCTGGCGAGCGCCTTGCGCTTCGACGGCCGGCGCGCTGTCGGAGCGATGGTGCGCCGTGCCGGTGAGATGACGAGTATCGACGCCCATGAGGTCATTCTCTCGGCTGGCGCGATTCATTCGCCGGCGATTTTGATGCGGGCCGGCATCGGTGCCGGCGGCGATCTGCAGGCGCTGGGCATCGCCGCTCTGGCTGACCGTCCTGGCGTCGGCCGCAACCTTCAGAACCATCCTTACCTCAATCTGGCGCTGACATTGCCGCGGCATGCCCGCATGGATGAAAACCTGCGGCACTTTGCGCTGGCCGGCATGCGCATTTCCTCTGGGCATGCCGATTGCCCGCCGGCCGATCTGATGGTGTTCGGCATGGGGCGCGTCAGCGGCCGGTCATGGGGGCCGTCGGTCGCCATGGTCGGCGCGTCGGTTTATGCGCCGTTTTCGCGCGGCCACGTCAGCCTGCGCAGTGCCGATATCTCCGTCGAGCCGGATGTGATGTTTTCCCTGCTGCAGGATTCGCGCGATGCGCCGCGTATGGTGCAGGCGGCGCGGTTTGTCGAAAGCCTGGTGCTGGGGACCGCGGTCAACGAGACCTTCAACGATGCGTTCTTGCTGCCGCCGGTGATGGCGCTCAATCAGTTCGACCGGCCGGGCGCGGTGGGGGAGATCATATCCCGCACGGCGACGCTTCTCTTTAACGGGCCGGCGCCCTTGAGCCGCTGGATGCTCAACCGGGTGCTTGCGCCCGGACGCTGGATCGGCAACCGCAAGGGCCGCGCGGTGCTCACGGACGACGAAATTCTGTCGGCGATCGCGCCGATGGGCCATGTCACTAGCACTTGCTCAATCGGCCGTCCCGATAACAGGATGGCGGTGGTCGACAAGAATTGCCGCGTCTACGGCGTTGAGAATTTTCGGGTGGTGGACGCCTCGATCATGCCGAGCGTGCCGAGCGCCAATACCAACCTCACCACCATCATGATCGCAGAACGCGCCGCGGACCTGATTTCGTCCGGCGTGCGCTAAAAGGTTTCGACAATGTCCAAGAGAGTTGCGGTCCTCGGCAGCGGCGCGAACGGTGCGTCCATCGGCGCCGATCTTACGCGCGCCGGCGTCGATGTCGTGCTGATCGACCAATGGCCGGAACACGTCGCTGCGATGCGCCAGAACGGCATCCGTATCGATATGCCCGGTGAGACGCAAACGACCGCAGTCCGCGCCTATAATCTTTGCGATGTCTGCACCTTCACCGTACCCTTCGATGTCGTCCTGCTGCTGATGAAAGCCTATGACACGCGCTGGGCATGCCAGTTAATCGAGCCTTTTCTGAAGGCCGACAGCCTTGTCGCCGGCGTGCAGAACGGCATGACCACCGACGTTATAGCCGACGTTGTCGGGCCGCAGAGGACCATGGGTTGTGTGATCGAAATTTCCTCGACCATGTTCGATCCCGGTGTGGTGCAGCGCGACTCGCCGCCGGCGCGGTCGTGGTTCGCGGTCGGCGGGATCGACAAGCGGGTGGCTGGCCGGGAAGCCGAGGTCGGCGATCTGCTCAAGCATGCCGGTACGGTTGAATATGTCGGCGACATTCGCGCCAGCAAGTGGATGAAGTTGGTGAGCAACTGCACCACGCTGGTAACCACCGCGATCCTCGGCCAGTCGATCCACAGTGCGGCGTCGACGCCGGAAATTCGCGAGATCATGCTCCGGTCTGGCCAGGAAGCATTTGATACGGGCAAGGCGCTAGGCCACCCGAGCGTGCCGATTTTTGGCATGAAGTCTGAGGACGTTCGTCAATCCAACCGGCTCGTCGAGGTGCTGCTCGACACATTGGTCAAGGGTTTCACCATCGAGAGTACGCTAACAACCGTATTGCAGGATTGGATGAAGGGCCGCCGCAGCGAAGTGGACAATCTTAACGGCCATGTCGTTGCCGAGGCCGGGCGGCTCGGACTTGCGATGCCGGTCAACGCTGCGATTGTAGAGCTGGCGCACCGGATCGAGCAGGGAAGCCTGAAGCCGGGGCCGGAAAACTTTGCTTTGCTGCAGGATTTGATTAAATCGAAAGACAGCGACGCGCCTGCGGCGACGCGAGGATAAGCATACCAATTTAGCTGGACGAAATGAGTGCGCTAACCCATTCGCGGGCGATGGGGTTTTCGGCGGCAGCCGCAATTTACTAGTTATGCCGCTCGGCGTAGTTTACAAAACTAACATCACGCCGGCCAGATCTGACCGCCGCCATCGACTCGAATAACCTGCCCCGAAACGAAAGCACTCATCGGCCCGGCGAGGAATTCGACGACGCGCGCTACTTCGTCGACCGTGGCGATGCGATCAAGCGTGCCCTCGGTCGCCAGCCGTGCCGGGTCGACATCGCGCGTGCCGACAAAGCGTTCGGTGCGGGTATCGCCGGGCGCGATGCAATTGACGGCGACATCGTAAGGCCGCATCTGGTCGGCAAGACAGCGTGTGAAATGCAGCGCTCCGGCCTTGGCCGTGGCGTAGATCGAGGCATTGGTGCGGCCCTTGAAGGCGGCGACCGAACCAATGGTGATGATGCGGCCCCGGCGGCGCTGCATCATGCCGCGCGCGACTTCCTGACAGACGAAGATCGTGCTCAGGAGATTGCGATCGATAACGGCGCGCACGTCTTCCGGCTTGATGGTGACGACGTCGTTGGGGTCGGGCTTGCCGCCGGCCGCGGCGATGTCGCCGCCGGCATTGTGCACGAGAATGTCGAGGGGGCCGAGTTCGGCCTCGGCGGTGCGCACCGTGCGCGAGACATCGTCGATAGAGGTGAGATCGGCGAGAACCTTGATGGTGCGCACCTTGTGCGTGTCGGCGATTGCCTGTGCGACATCGGTCAAAGTTTGTGTGCCGCCGAATTCCGACGGGCCATGCTCACGCATGCCATGCACCGCGATGTGGCAGCCAAGCGCCGCGAGCCGCTCGGCGAAGGCGCGGCCGAGCCCGCGTCCGGCGCCGGTGACGAGGGCGACCTGTCCTTCGAGGATGCGGTTCTGCATGGGATATCCTAATCCAGCGTCAAGGTGAGGCCGACGGCGAGCGTCTGTGCTAGGCACATCGGCGCCACCATCGTGCGCAGCGCCGCCTCCGGCATGTCGGGAATTTCGAACGTCACCGCCGCGCCTTTGACGATAGGACTGAGCAGGCTGTCGGTGATCGAGATCGCCGGTACGCCACGCGCGGCAATTTCCGGAAACAGGCGCGCGGTGTCTGGATTGTAGGTGCGAAAGCTGATGGCGACCAGCGCATCGGTCGGCGTCGCCGCCGCGGCCTGATCGCTCAGCGCGGCGCCCAGTCCATCGAGGATGAAGACGCGGCGTCCGATCTTGCGCAGCACATAGGTCAGATGCGTGGCGACCGGAAATGAGCCGCCGAGGCCGAGGACGTAGATCGTCTTCGCCGCGCCGAGAATTTCGATGGCAGTGGCCAGGTCTTTTTCCTGGACGCGGTCCTGTAAACTTTCGAGCGACACCATGCCTTCGGAGGCAAAGCGTTGCAGCACCGCTTGCGGATTGTTGGCGCCCTGAAACCGACCGTCGCGCCGCAATCCCGCGATGCGCTCCTTGTAGCTCGGCGCGACGCTGGCGACGAGGCGCGAGCGGAACACCTGCTGCATCTCTGTGAAGCCGCCATAGCCGAGCGCGTTGGCAAACCTGACGATGGCCGAAGGTTGAACCTTGGCGCGTTGCGCCACTTCCGCGACGGTGCCGAGCGCCATTTCGGTTGGATGCTCAAGGGCGAATTCGGCGATCACGCGCAACCGGTCGGAGAAGGTGCCGTGCTGGCGAGCGATTTCCCGGCGCAACTCCTCATGGGTGCCGTGCGGAACGGCTTTGGTCTTGGCGCTATTTCGCATGCTTTCGGCTCGTTTCGTGTCGCTTCTGTTCATGACCTATATATTCTACTTTACATCAAGTATGGAACGTCTATTCTATGGACGTCAACGAGCGGGCTCCGATCAAAGAACCGCCGCCAGGGGAGGGCACTATGAAGACCAGTAAGAACAGCAAGATTTCGTCCGGGCTTTCGCGCCGCCTCATCATGAAGGGCGGCCTGTTGTCTGCCACAGCGGCGTTTTTCGGTCCATGGAAGCACAATCACGTCTGGGCGCAAGGCGCCAAGCCGATCAAGCTCGGCCTGACCTGCGACGCCAGCGGTCAATACGGCAATAGCGGCCAGGACGATCTGCGCGGCATTCGCATGGCGATTGACGAGTTTAACGCCAAGGGCGGCGTTCTCGGCCGGAAGGTCGAGTGGGTGACGGCGGACACCGAAACCAATCCGGCGACCGGCACGCGCGTCGCCGAGCGATTCGTCTCGCAGGATCAATGCGGCTTTCTCATCGGCGCGCTGCATTCCGGCGTCGCCAACGCGATCACGCAGGTCGCCAACAAATACGGCGTCATCTATTTCAACACCAATTCCTCGGCGCCGAGCGAAGCGGGCGAGAATTGCTCGCGCGTCAAATTCGTCTGGGATGGCAACGGCACCAATTTCTCCAAGGCCGCGGTGCAGAATGCGGTGCAGAAGATCGGCAAGAACTGGCTGCTGCTGACCAATGACTATGTCTGGGGCCACACGACTTCGGCTGCGACGAAGGCACAGGTCGAGAAGGCCGGCGGCAAGATCATCGACAACCTGCTGGTGCCGCAGAATACGCGCGACTTCACCTCGTATTTGCTGAAGGTGCAGCAGGCCAAGCCCGACGTGGTGGCGATGGCCATTGGCGGTGACGACATGAAAGTGCTGCGCCAGCAGATCGTCTCGCTGAAAATGGACGAGAAGGTGGCCTGGATCAACAATCAGCAGGACTGGCCGGACATCTGGGGCCAGGCCGGTACTTTGTTCGGTGTCTTCGGCACCAGCTGGTATCACAAGCTGCCATTGCCGGGCGTGGCCGAATTCGTGAAGCGCTGGCAGACGGCCTATCCGCAATCGCCGATCCCGGTGCCGGGTAATGTCTCCTACAACGGCTACATGTCGACGCGCGAACTGCTGCGCGCCATCGAGCGTGCCGGCTCGACCAACAACCGCGCCGTCATCAAGGCGCTGGAAGGTCACAAGATGCCGGCCGCCGACCGCATGCAGCATTTCGATGCCTATATCGACGCCGACACGCATCAGGTGCAGCAGACGATCTACCTGGCGCGGCGCAATGCCAAGCCGGCCGATCCGACCGACTTGTTCGACGTCATCAGCTGGACCAAGCCGGAAACCGCGCTGGACGATGCCGCGCCGGCGAAGTGCAAGATGAAGGCACCGGCTGACATTCCGACCTTCGACGCCTGACCTTGGGTACTGGGGCGCCCCGGATCGTCTCCGGGGCGCCTTCTCTTTTGTTGCAACAGACAAGCAGCCCAAGACAATTAGCCCATGTCGTTTATCAATCTTCTGCCTCATCTCCTGAACGGCATTACGCTTGGTCTGCTGTTCTCGCTGATCGCGCTCGGCTTCATGCTGATCCTCGGCCTGATGGAGCAGATCAATCTCGCGCATGGATCGCTGTTCGCACTCGGCGCTTACTTTGCTTACGCGCTGTGCGCCGCGCGATTGCCGCTGCCGCCCGACTGGCTGGCGGTCTGGGCCGGCGTGCCGCTGATCTGGCGTTTCGCGGCCGCGGTGATAATTGCGCCGATCCTGGTGGCGCCGTTCGGCCTCA
Source organism: Rhizobium sp. Q54 (assembly GCA_945870035.1). Classification (GTDB taxonomy): domain Bacteria; phylum Pseudomonadota; class Alphaproteobacteria; order Rhizobiales; family Xanthobacteraceae; genus Pseudolabrys. The sequence continues at coordinate 44,595 of CAMBQQ010000007.1, forward strand.
TCCTCGAACGGCTGATGCGGCGCACCTATGGCCGCGACCCGCTTTACGGCTTGCTGCTGACTTTCGGCGTCGCCATGGTCATCGAAGAACTGATCCGAGTCGTCTGGGGCACGCCCGATTACATGCTGCCGGTACCGCAAGAGATCTCCGGCGGCTTCATCATGCTTGATCTGATCTGGTCGACCTACCGGTTCTGGGCCGCCGGCATGGCGATCGTGGCGATGGCCGTGGTCTGGGTCATTGTCGAGCGCACCCGCTTCGGCGCCATGGTCAAGGCTGGCGCGCATGACAGCGAGATCGTCCAGGCGCTGGGTATCGATCTCACCAAGTTGCGGGTCTGGGTCTTCGTGCTCGGCACCATGATGGCGGCGTTCGCCGGCGTGATCATGGCGCCGCTGTGGGGCATCCGCCCGCATATGGGTGTCGATGCTGTGGTGCCGGCATTCTTGATCATCGTGCTCGGCGGCGTCGGCAGTTTCTGGGGTGCCGCCATCGGCGGTTTGCTGGTCGGCATGGTGGTCGGATTGTCGAGCGCCTATGCGTCCGAATGGTCGATGCTGTCGATGTATCTGCTGCTTCTCCTTGTCGTGACATTCCGCGCGCGCGGCCTGTTCGGCAAGAAAAGCGTGCTGGAGGTCTAGATGACGCCGGCGCGCAGAACCCCCATCTTCACCTGGGCGATGATCATCGTCTGGCTGGTCTTTGCCAGCGTGCCGCTCTGGATCGAGAAGGTTGGGCTCTATCATTACCTCGGCGTCGAGATCCTGATTTTCGCGCTCTATGCGCTCGCCTACAATCTGGTGCTTGGGCACGCGGGTCTCCCGTCCTTCGGACATGGTGCTTTTTTCGGCGTCGGCGCCTATGCGTTCGGCCTGGCGCAATTCAATATCGCCGCCAATCTGTGGATCTGTCTCGCTGCCGCCATCGGTGCTGCCGCTATTGCCGGCGCGTTGGTGGCGCTGTTCATCTCGCACCGACGCGGCATCTATTACGCCTTGATGACCATCGCCTTCGGACAGATTTTCTGGTTCATCGCGGTCAAGGTGCACAGCGTGACCGGCGGCGAGGATGGCTTGCTGAAGATCGAGCGGCTGCCGGTGGACCTCGGTCTGGCTGCCTTCGATCTGACGACCAATGTCGCGCTCTACTATTTCGTGCTCGCGGTATTTATCGTCGTTTCATTCCTGCTGTGGCGGATCGTGCATTCGCCGTTCGGCCGCGTGGTCAAGGCGATCAAGCAGAACGAAACCCGCGCCCGCTTCGTCGGCTATGACGTCTGGCGCTTCAAGGCGGCGATCCTGGTCATCTCGGCGGCGCTGTCCGGCCTTGCCGGCGGCCTGTTCTCGATGGCGCAAGCCTCGGCTTTCCCCGACGTGATGAGCCTGCATTATTCCGGCTACGTGGTGATGATGACATTGGTCGGCGGCGGGCTGGTGTCGTTCTGGGGCCCGGTCATCGGCGCGGTCGCATTCTTTCTGGCGCGCGACATCATCGGCAGCGTCACCACCGGCTGGATGCTGTGGTTCGGCCTGTCCTTCGTGGTGCTGGTGCTGTTCAAGCCGGAAGGCATTGCCGGCATCTACCAGAGCTTGATGCAACGCCGCGCCAAGGCGTCCGCACCGGCCGTCGCGCCGAATGCGCAGGGGAGGTAGCCATGGCCTTGTTTGAAGCCAGGGACCTGCACTTGCGTTTCGTCGACCGCGTCGTGCTGGAGAATGTCTCGCTTGCCTTCGAGGCTGGCCAACTGTCAGGCATCATGGGGCCGAATGGCGCCGGCAAAACGACGTGCTTCAACGTGCTGACCGGCCGTTACAAGCCCGATCGCGGGCAGGTGCTATGGGACGGGCAGGACATTACCGGCCGCAGCCCGCAGGCCATTGCGCGTCTCGGCATCGCGCGGTCGTTCCAACTGATGAATCTGTTCGACGAATTCACCGTGTTCGAGAACATCGCCATTGCGCTGCCGCAAACGCGGGCGCGGGCGCGCAACATAATGGCGCAGGCCTATGCCGATCCTGCGCTGGTCGACGAAGCCCACGCCATTCTGCGGCGTGTCGGTCTGGAATCGCGCGCCGATGACCCGGCCAAGTCGTTGCCTTATGGCGCGCGGCGCGCACTCGAAATAGGCGTCGCGCTGGCATGCCGTCCCAAGCTGCTGTTTCTTGACGAGCCGACTGCTGGTCTCGGCAGCGACGGCCGCGCCCGGCTCGCCGATCTCATTCTCAAACTCAAAGGCAGCATCACTATCGTCATCATCGAGCACGACATGGAATTCCTGTTCTCGCTGGCCGACCAGATCTCGGTCATCCATTGGGGACAGGTGATCGCCAAAGGTACGCCGGCGGCGCTCAAAGCCAATCCCTGGGTCGAAGCTTCCAATCTGGGGAGGCTGAACTGATGCTCGACGTTAGCGCCATCGATTCGTTCTACGGCGAGACGCAGGCGCTGTTCTCCGTATCCCTGTCGGTCGAGGCCGGCGAAGTGCTGGCCTTGCTCGGCGCCAATGGCGCCGGCAAGACCACGGTGCTGCGCTCGATCCTCGGCCTGACGCGCGCGCGGCGCGGAGATATCCGCTTTCAGGGCCGCTCGATCACGGCCAGCGCGACCCACGACATTGCCTGTGGCGGCATCGGCTGGGTTCCGGACGACCGCAGGCTGTGCCCGACGCTGACGGTGGCGAAGAACCTGTCGCTCGGCGAAAAGCGCAGTGCCTTCCGTGCCTGGACATTGGGCGAAATCACCGAGATTTTCTCGCCGCTCAAATATCTGATGAGCCGAGAGGCCGAAACCTTGTCCGGCGGTGAAATGCAGATGGTGGCGATCGGCCGCGCGTTGCTTGGCGGGCCGGGGCTGATGCTGTTCGACGAGCCAAGTCAGGGTTTGGCGCCGAAGATCGTCGACGACGTCATGACGGTCATCCGCCGGCTGAAGGCCGCAGGCGTCGCCAGCATCATCGTCGAGCAGAATGCCGATATCGCGCTGTCGGTCGCCGACCGCGTCGTGGTGCTGTCGCAAGGCCATGTCGCGTGGAGCGGCGAGGCGGCGGCGCTGAACGCCGACCCCGCGCTCAAGCGCCGATTGCTTGGAGGGCTGTCATGAGCGCTCCTCTTCTCACCCTCGATGGTGTCAGCCGCATCTATCGCCGCGGTCTGTTCGACCGGACGCCGGCGTTTCAGCTTCATGTCGACAAGACCTTTTCGCGTCCGGAAATCGTCGGCGTGCTCGGGCCCAATGGCGCCGGCAAGACGACATTGTTCGAGATGATCGCCGGCTCGAATGCGCCGTCCAAAGGACGGGTGATGGTGGCGGGCCAGGATATTCAGCGCGTGCGCTATCTGCAGCGCGACCGGCTGGCGATCCATTATCACCAGTCCTACCAGGTGCGGCATTTCACCAAGACCAAACCGGCCTTCGTCATGGAGCAGGCGGCGCGCAGCTACCCGCTGGTGCATCTGTTCGATGAGCCGCAGTTCAACACCCAGGACGGCTATATCGGCTTCATGCTGGATTTCTTCCGCAAGCTGCGCGCCGAAGGACGCCTGGTCTTTGTTTGCCTGCATCCGACCGCCGCATACCAGCTCCGCATTTTGCAGGAAATCTGCGAACGCTTCTTGTTCGTGAAGGGCGGTTCGGTTACCGAACATGCTGATTTTGCCGGCCTGGCCGGGCAGGCCGACGTACGCCAGTATCTCGGCGCGTTGGCGCCGTGAGGCGAGGTGTGGCAGCATACGACCAAGACGGCATAAAAACAGGGCAGGAAAAGATGACCACGCAATATCTCGACACGCTCGATCACCTCATCAATGGCGTCTGGGCGCAGCCGACATCCGGCGAGAGCCAGACGGTGGTCAACCCGGCGACCAACAAGCCGATCGGCAAGCTCGGCCATGCCTCCCGCGCCGATCTCGACCGCGCGATTGCCGCCGCCGAATCCGGCTTCAACACCTGGCGCCGCGTCTCCGCCTTCGAACGCGGCAAGATCCTGCGCAAGGCCGCCGACCTCATGCGTCAACGCGTCGACCGCATCGCCACGCTGCTGACCCTGGAGCAGGGCAAGCTGCTGGCCGAAGCCAAGCTCGAAGTGATGGGCTCCGCGGACGTGGTCGACTGGTTTGCCGAGGAAGGCCGCCGTGCCTACGGCCGCATGATTCCGCCGCGCGCCGATGGCGTACGCAACATGGTCATGATGGAGCCGGTTGGCCCGGTCGCCGGTTTCTCACCATGGAATTTCCCGGTATTGCAGGCAACGCGCAAGATTTCCGGCGCGCTCGCCGCGGGCTGCTCGATTATCGTCAAGTGCCCGGAAGAAACGCCGGCCTCGCCGATCGAGTTCATCAAGTGCTTCCAGGATGCCGGCGTGCCGGCCGGCGTCATCAATCTCGTTTACGGCGTGCCGAAGGACATTTCGGAATACCTCGTCGCCTCGCCGGCGATCCGCAAGATTTAATTCACCGGCTCGGTGCCTGTCGGCAAGCTGCTGGCCTCACTCGCCGGTCAGCACATGAAGCGCGCGACCATGGAGCTGGGTGGTCACGCGCCGGTACTGATTTTCGACGACGTCGATACCGACAGCGTCGCCACATTGCTGGCCGGCATGAAGTACCGAAATGCCGGCCAAGTCTGCGTCTCGCCAACGCGCTTCTTCGTGCAGAACAAGGCCTATGACAAGTTCGTCAGCAAGTTCATCGACCTTGCCAAGCAGATCAAGGTCGGCGACGGCATGGACCCGGCGAGCAAGATGGGTCCTCTGGCCAATCCGCGCCGCGTCAATGCGATGGAGAGCATCGTGCTCGACGCCCAGGAGAAGGGTGCCAAGGTGCAGACCGGCGGCAACCGCATCGGCAACGAGGGCAATTTCTTCGAGCCGACCGTGCTCACCGACGTGCCGGCCGATGCACGCATCCTGCACGAGGAGCCGTTCGGGCCGATCGCCACCATGATCCGCTTCAGCGATACCGATGAAGCGCTGAGCAAGGCGAACAGCCTGCCGTTCGGTCTGGCCAGTTACGCCTTTACCCACGATTCAAGGATCGCCACCAAGGTGTCGAATGGACTTGATCAGGGCATGGTGTCGATCAACCACTTCGGCATCGCGCTGCCGGAAACGCCGTTCGGCGGCATCAAGGATTCAGGTTACGGCCATGAAGGCGGCATCGAAGGCTTGAACGCCTATCTGCAGACGAAGTTCGTCAGCCAACTGTCGTAAGGCTGCGGCATCGGCAAAACACGGTCGCCGCCCCGATCGGCCTATGGCCGCTCGCCGCACGACGACAAAACTGTTTCGATTTTCTGGTCAATCTGCTTGAGCGCCGAAATCGCGGCCTCTCATGCCGCAGGAAGCTGAAACGGTTCAATTTCCGGCTCTGGTCGTCGGCGGAAATGACGATCCGTTGTTTCCGCTGGTCGAGCTTTTGGAGCTGGGAGAGCTAATTCCGAACGGGCGCACGAATCTTTTCGAGGGTGCCGGGCACGCCGCTTATTATGAGCGGGCGAACCGGTTCAATAACCTGGTGGCGGACTTCCTGCGCCATGGCCATGATGGAGCGCGGGCCTGATGCCGACGCTGAGATGCAGCTTTGCATCGTACCGGAGCGCATGACGCCATGACATTGATCGACGTCCACCAGCACGTCATTCCCGACATCTATAAAAGCGAGTTGGCCAAAGTCGGCGTGCTCGGCAGCGGCGAGAATCCGTGGCCGGCGTGGAGCTTGCCGCGCCAACTCGAACTGATGGACACGTTCGGCATCGACGCCGTGCTCCTGTCGATTGCCTCGCCCGGCGCCTGGTTCGGCGATATCGACTTTACCAGGCGGCTGGTGAAGCTTTGCAACGAGTATATGGCGCAAGCGGTGGCCGACCATCCCCGAAAATTTGGCGCGATGGGCTTCGTTGCTTTACCGGATGTCGAGGCTGCCTGCCGCAGCGTCGAATATGCACTCGACACGCTCAAGCTCGACGGTGTCAACCTGCAAAGCCACACCGCGCATCGCTATCTCGGCCACCCGGACGAATTCGAGCTATATGCCGAGCTCGACCGCCGCAAGACGGTGGTGTTCGTGCATCCGCAGCGGCCGCCGGTTTCGGGCATGCCGGAGTATTCCTATCAGGCCGGTTATACCGAACTGACCTTCGACACGACTCGCGCCATCACCAACATGCTCTACACCGGCATGCTGGAGAAATTTCCCAACATCCGATTCATTATGCCGCATATGGGTGGCGTGACGCCGTTTTTGCTGTTCCGCTTGTGCGGGCTGGATGACGATCCCAAATTGAAAGACAAGGTGCCGGCCGGCGTGAAAACCTATCTAAACCGCCTCTATTATGACGTCGCGCAGTCGCCGTCGCCGCTGGCGTTGCGCGCGTTGATGGAGATCGCCGATCCCTCGCGCGTCATGTTCGGCACCGATTATCCGTCGGCGCGCTTTGTCGAAAAAGTCATGGCCGACACCATTGCCAATGTGACGGCGTTCGACGGCTATGACGATGCGTTGCGCGCCAAGGTGATGGCCGGCAATGCCAAGGCACTATTGCCGCGCTTTGCCAGCCTCTAAATCGCAAAATTGCCGCAGCAATTCGCGGCCGTAATCGTTGCCGTTCGGAGTGCGTACCATCGCGTGCGCATGCTGCCGGTTATAGCCGGCATTCGGGAGCGCGACGCCGGGCTGGTGATAGAACTCGATATAGATCACGGGGCTGTGCACCCGGTAATAGAATGGCGCAGTGTCGCCGTAGTCGCCGATCCAGCCGAACCAGGTGCGGTCGATATGCGTGAGTGTTTCCGCGTGCCATAGCTTGGCATGCGCCGGCGTCAGGCGGTCGGTGTAGAGCCTGATCAGATCGGCGAGTTGCGCGTGCTGCGCCGGCGTCATCGCGGTCGACGGCACGCCGGCATAAGGCAGCACGACGTTGTCCTGGAAACCGGCGGCAAAACCGTCGAACGGCAGATCCTTGCCGACGATCGCTTGCGCCCGTTGTGCGGGCGTCAGCGCGCCCATAAATTGCCAGCCGCGCGCTTCTTCCTCGCGCAGCACGGTCAGCCCGGCATATTTGCCGGCGTCGGCCTTGATCGGCTCGGAGCCGAGCAGGATCGGCGACAGCACGACCTGATCGCCGAGCACGAAGCAGTTGATGTTGCAGTGATGGCCGTCGACCTGAAAGCCCCAGGGTCGATCGGAAGACGGTTCACTGAACAGGCTGATCCAATAATAGAACTCGCCGAATTCCAGCGGCAGTCCGGTCAATTCGGCGAGCGTCGTGTTGAGCCGCATGGCGTTGCGCGCGGTCTCATAGGTTTGTGTCCCGAGGCTGGCGCGCAGAATGCCGTAGGCGAGATTGCGTTGCATTTCGCTAAGATCGATTAGGCAGAGGCCGTGCCGCATCAGGTTGCGGTGGATGTTGCTCCAGGTCCGCCAGATATCGCTGTCGATCGGAAAGGTGGCGGCCTTGCGCTGTTCGTTGTCGAGCGACGCGGCGAAGGCGCGGACGGCATCGGCAATCGCCTGCACGCTGGCGCCGGTTTTCCGCAGCGCAAACAGGCGAGGCTCGACATTTCCATCGGCGGTCAGCCCCTTGAATGGCTGCGCCAGTGCGACATGCCAGCCGGCGAAAAGGTCCTGCAACGGTTTCGACACGGCATTGGTGTCGATGCGCGGTGGCGCGCGCGACGGCTGGGGCAGCGTGGCGGCTCGGTCCGGCATGGCGCTGAATTTCTACCACCTCGGGCGCAGCGTTAAAAGTGCTTGGCGCCGACACATGCCGGACGATGAATTATTGGCACGGGGACTATGCCTAAGCTTCATTCGGTAAAGCTGGTTGCCTGTCCGCTTCTGTGCTGTATTGCAAAAAAACTCGGGGAGTCCTTCGTGAAGCTTGTTCTGTTCCAGACGTCGCCCGGCGCCGAAATACTGCCCGGCGCGTTGACCGGTCGCGGCGTCGTCGATCTGTCGCTGGCCGTGAAGAAAGGCTACACGCCGCAGCTGACCATGCAGGGCATCATTGACGATTTCGACCGGTTGCGGTCGACACTTGAAAAAACGGCGCGGGACGAAAGCGCAACGCCGCTCGTGCAAGTACAATTGCGGCCGCCACTGCCGCGTCCGGGCAAGATTCTCGCCTGCATCGCCAATTATTGGGAACATGCGCAGCGCGAAGCGCGGCCGCTCAACATGTTCATGAAAAATCCGGATGCCGTCGGCGGCCCTGGCGATACTATCATGCTGCCGGAGTACACCGTGCCGTGGATGTTCATGCACGAAGCCGAACTGGCTTTGGTGATGCGTGGGCCGTCGAAAATGGTCAAAGCGAAGGACTGGCAAAGCGCGGTCTTCGGCTACACCTGCATGATCGACGTCTCGGCGCGCGAGGAGGGCCGCAAGACCTGGCCGGCTTCGCCGCATACAAGTTGGCTCGGCAAGTCGTTCGACACCTTCGGTCCGATCGGACCCTGTATCGCAACGGCTGACGAGATCAAGGATCCCAACGACCTTGTGGTTCGCTTCTGGAACGACAGTCAGCTCCGCCACAACTATAACACGGACGACATGGAGCATCGCGTGCCCGAACTGGTGGAATTCGCCACCACAGTGATGACCATGAATTCTGGCGATCTGATTGCCTGCGGCACCAACCACGAGGGCCTTGGCGCCCTTCAGGACGGCGAGACCGTCGATATAGAAATCCAGAATATCGGCAAGATGACGCTGAAAGTTTCCGATCCGCTGAAGCGGAAATGGGACCGCGGCGTCTATATGGGCGCGGATTCCACCAATCCGGATGCGGTCAAGCGCCACCGGCCACAATAGAGTTGCCGCCGCCGGCAAAATCGGTGACCTTGATTGCGGCGGTCACCCGGCAACCAGGCTGTTCGATCATCGACGGGATTATGCATGCGAGCGGACGATCTCTCCCGTATGGACCTCAATCTTCTGTTCGTGTTCGAGGCGGTGATGCAGGAGCGCAGCGTTACTCGCGCGGCGCAGCGGCTCAACGTCTCCCAGTCGACAATCAGCCACGCGCTGAATCGGCTGCGTGTCGTGCTGAAGGACGAATTGTTTATTCGCGGCTCCGGCGAAATGCGCCCGACGCCGCGCGCCGTCGCTTTGTCAACCGCCGTCATTCCGACCCTCGCACATATTCGTGCCGCGCTGGCGCCGACCGATTTTACGCCTGCCAAGGCCGCCCATACATTCCAGTTGGCGATGACCGACTATGTCGCAACCTTGCACCTCAACAAACTTGTCGAGGTCGTGCGCATGCGCGCGCCGCATGTCGATCTGCGCATCAAGCTCAATGTCATGCAGAATGCCTGGAGCATGCTCGACAAGCAGGAGGCCGATCTTGTCGTCGGCATGATCGACCAGCCGCCGGACCGCTTCGCCACCGAGCTGCTCTATGAGGACAGCGTCGTCGTCGTCATGTCGCCGAAAAATCCGCTCGGCAAGCGGCCGCTGGCGCTGGAAAGTTACGCCGCCGGCAAACACGTCTATATTCCGGTCGATGGCATCATTCCGACGCATACCGGCCGCATCGACCGGGCGCTGGAACTCAAGGGTCTGGTGCGCCGCCATGTCTTGACCGTCAGTCAGTTCGCCTTGGCGCCGCCGATCATCTACAATACCGATTACATCATGAGCATTCCGCGACGGCTCGCCGAAATGTGCAAAAGCCAGTACAAATTGCGCGTCGTCGAATTGCCGCTCGATTTGCCGTTGCAGCCGACCCGCGTCGTTTGGCACCCGCATCTCGGCAACGGCGCCGCCAACCGTTGGATGATCGAGGTTCTCCAGGAGATTTCTTCTGTCGCGCCCGGTTCGAGCGGCAGCAGGAAAAACTAGCTCCGTGAGCCGGCGCACCATGCGGCGGTTTCATAGTGCAGCTAGGAATACTTCATTTCCGCCAGCGGCTTGAGAGCGTGTAAGATCGTCCCCGGAATTGCTGTCCGCGTCTCGTCGCAAGGCCGTTCGTCGGCCGGACGCTCATAACAGCGAACCAAAGGGGGGATTTCGATGCAGAGCCAGGCGTCTACCCAAGCGGCTGCGGCAAAGCCGAAGATGTCGCCGGAGGAATGGAAAACCCGCGTCGATCTGGCCGCCGCTTTCCGGCTCGCCGCGATGCAGGAATGGGACGAGGGTTTGGTCGCGCATTTGTCGGCGCGCGTTCCCGGCGAGCCCAATCATTATTTGATGCACCCGGCCGCGATCCTGTTCGAGGAAATCACCGCGTCGCGCCTGCACAAGCTCGACGAGAAGTGCAATCACGTCGTACCGAGCGACGAGATACCGCACAAGTTCGCGTTTCCGTTCCACAAGGGTATCTACGACGCCTATCCGCAGGCGCAGTGCATCATCCATCTGCACACGAAATACGTGACTGCGGTGGCGATGCAGGAGCAGGGCCTCATCTACGGCAACCAGTATGCGATGTGGCTCGGGCCGATCGGCTACCACGATTATGAAGGCCTGGTTTCGAGCGATGAAGAGGGTATTCGTCTGGCCAAGAATTTCGGCAACAGCCAGGTGGTGCTGCAGCGCGGCCACGGCTTCGTGCTGTGGGGCCACTCTGTGCATGAGGCTTACATGCTGGCCTTCCTGATGATCCGCGCCTGCGAGACGCAGGTGCGCTCGATGGCCGGCGGCGTGAAGCCCTATGTCCCGCCGCAGCATGTTCTCGACGTCACGATCGAACAGGCCCGTAAATTTTTCACTGACGGCAATTCGCCGTTCAACCAGATGAGCTGGCGCGCAATGCTGCGCAAACTCGACCGCGACGCGCCGGATTACAAAACTTGAATTGATTGCGCCACTGGCGCCAACGAATGCTTCGCGCCGGTCTGTTGGGCCGTCGCGCCTATTTCACACGGAGCTTGGAATGACAGTTCTGCAACGCGCGGTGGCGGAAAGTTCGCTGCCGAATTATCACCGTTCGATCGATTGGGATGCGCTCTATAAGCGTTACCCGGTGCCGGATGTGTTCGAGCGCAGCCGCTGGCGCTGGTCGGGCGATGAAATCCGCGCGTTTCAAAACGAGCAGTTCCTCGACCTGATGGTGACGGGCTGGCAGAACGGATTCTACGAGCGGCGCTGGAAGGCCGCAGGCCTCGAGCCCGGCGATATCAAGAGCATCGACGATATCGTCAAGCTGCCGATGTTCGACTCATCCGACATCAAGAAAGACCAGGAGGAGAACCCGCCCTTCGGTCTCATCAATGGCGATGTCTTCGACCGCATGCAGACGACGCCGATGAAGCTGCAAACTTCTGGCGGCACCACGGGCAAGCCAAGGCCGACATTGTATTCACCGCTGGAGTGGGAGCTCAACGGCCTGACGCATGCGCGCAATCTCTATATCGTCGGCGTGCGGCCCGGCGATCGCGTGCAGATCCCGCACACCGCTTCGCTCGGCAATGCCGGCTGGTGCGCCTACAAGGCCTGCCACGATTACCTCGGCGCCATGCCGATTACCACCGGCACCGGTGCGGTGACCAGTTCGCGCCGGCAGATCGAGATCGCCCAGGATTGGGGCACCAATGTCTGGTATGTGCGCCCGGAATACGCCACCCAGCTTGCCAAGGTCGCGCGCGACGAACTGAACTTCGACGTGCGCGATCTCAAGACTAAGTTTCTAGGCTGCGGCCTTGGCCCCGACACGGAAAATACCTTCCGCAATCAGTTGCAGGACCTCTGGGGCTGTAAGGTCTACGACATGTACGGTACGCACGAGATGGGCATGGGCGCCTTCGAGTGCAAAGCGCAGAATGGCCTGCATTTTCACGAAGACTCGACGTTCTTCGAGATCGTCGGCGTCGAGGATGAGAAGCCGACTCCGGTTGGCGACATCGGCAACATGGTCTGCACCATTTTGCACCGCCGCCAGCAGCCGATGATCCGTTTCAATCTACGCGATCTCACCCGCATTATTTCGACCGAGCGCTGCGAATGCGGCAGCTGCTTCCGCCGCATGCAGAAGATGCTCGGCCGCAGCGATACCATGGTGCGCATCCGCGGCGACAGCATATGGCCGCAGGCCTGTTTGCCGGCGATCAAAAGCGACAACCGCACCACCGGCGAGTGGCTGTGCATCGCTGAACGCAATGTGCGCGACGGCGTCGTGCGCGATGAGATGACCGTCAAGGTCGAAGTGCGCGATGATGCCGGCGGCTGGGACGGGCTGAAGGACCATATCGAAAAACGGCTGCATTCCGACCTGGGCCTGAAGCTCGCCGTCGAACTGGTCGAGGAGGACGCTCTGATGGAGTGGTCGAACCGCGGCCGCGAAGGCAAGCCGAAACGCATCCTCGACCACCGTTTTGAGAAGAAGTAACCGCCATGCGCTATTTCGATTGCCACTCCCATTTTTCGACACAGGCCGGCCTGCATCACGCCTCGCAGGCGGACTATGAGCAGGCGCAGAAGGTGTTCAAGCGCAAGCGAACGTTCGAGACCGAGGAGGAAATGGCTGACGGCTTCCGCAAGCGCAACGTCCGCACCATTCTCGACATTTACCGCACCTGGCGGATGACCGACGAGGACGACATCCGGCAATCACATGACTATGTCATCGACTTCGCCCGCAAGAACAAGGACGTTGTTTACGGCAACTGGGTCGCCATCAACCCGGCGATGAAGGATTTCTGGCTGAAGGAATTCAGGCGCTTGTTGGATTCCAAGACCGGCTTCTACGGCTTCTGCCAGAGCCAGAATTCCTTGGGCTATCCGGCCAGCGATCCGATCTGGGACCCGTTCTACAAACTGTCGATTGAGATCGGCGCGCCCGTCCTGATCATGACGGGCCTGACCGGCATCGGCCAGGGCCTGCCCGGCGGCAAGGGCATCATCCTGGAGGACGGTCACCCGCGCCATGTCGACCGCGTTGCGGCGCGCTTTCCGGATTTGAAGGTTCTTGCCGGCCGTCCGGCCTGGCCGTGGCAAGACGATATGCTGGCAATCCTGTTGCACAAATCGAATGTTTTCTACGAGGTGCACGGCTGGTCGCCGAAATACTTCACGCCGGCTCTGAAGAAGGAAATTGGCTGGCGTATGCAGGACCGCGTCATGTTCGGCTGGGACTGGCCGACATTGGCGCTTGAGCGGCTCGTTGAAGACTGGCGTTCGCTCGGCTACAGCGAGGAAGTCTACGAAAAGGTCTTCCATCGCAACGCCGAGGCGTTCTTTCCCGATGCCGCGCCCGGCAAGTAAGAAGTGACAGAAATGCCGACAGCCGCCGAACTCTTTAAAAGATTGAACGAAGCTGCCGGCCAGCGCAATATCAATGTGCCGGACGTTGTTGCGCTGTTGCGCGATACGTTCCGGCATGCCGGCCTGTCCGATACCGATGCAACGATCGCCGCCGACATCGCGGCGCACGGCACGCTGCACGGCTCCGACGCGCACGGCGCGGTGCAGATGCCGCTTTATGTCGCCGGTCTCATGGACGGCACCATCAAGAGCAGGCCGGACATCCAGATGACCGGCGCCTTGCCGTGCTGCAAGGTGATGGATGCCGACCATGCGCTTGGTCTCGTCGCCGGTCAGAAGGCCATGGATGCCGCCATCGATATGGCGAAAACCTTCGGCATGGGCGCGGTCGCCGTGCGCAAGTCGAGCCATAACGGCACCGCCGGCTATTTTTCAGAGCGCGCCGCTAGCCAGGGGTTGATCGGCATGGCGTTCACCAATGCCATGCCGGCCATCGCGCCCACCGGCTCGACCGAGGCGCTGCTTGGCACCAATCCGATCGGCGCGGCGTTTCCGCTGCCGGGCGCCGATCCGATCGTCATCGATCTGGCGACCAGCGTCGTCGCGCGGTCGCGTATCCGCGCCATGCTGACGCAAGGCAAGACGCTTCCCGAGGGCTGGGCGCTCGATCCCGAGGGCAGGCCGACCACCGATCCGGCTATCGCCGTCAAAGGCTCGGTGCTGCCGATTGGCGGGCCAAAGGGCTACGCGTTATCGCTGATGGTCGAATTGCTGTGCAGTGCTCTGGCGGATGGCGAGCCCGGCTTTCAGGTAACTTACGAGAACATGGTCAAGCGGCCGAGCAACATCAGCCAGTTCTATATGGCGCTCAATCCAGCCGGCTTTGCCGGGCCTGAGCCCTACGGCGCCCGCGCGGCGCATGTCGCCGATGTGCTGGTCAAGGCAAAGCCGATGGCCGGCGCGGAAGCGCCGCGTCTGCCCGGCGCGCGCGGCTTTGCCGCCAACCGCAAGGCGGCGCGCGATGGACTGGCGATGTCCGACAACCTCGCGGCCGCGTTCAAGAACGTCGCCAAAATGATCGAAAGCCGCGCGTCGTGAAGGCCTACGAAGTCCGCGAAACCACCGGGCTGGACGGCCTGCACCTGAACGTGGACCGGGCCGACCCGGTGCCCGGTCCTGGTCAGGTCCTGGTGCGCATGCGCGCCGCCGCGCTCAATTATCGCGACCAGGGCGTCATCAAGGGCGCTTACGGCTACACCAAATTTCCGGTGATTCCGCTGTCCGATGGCGCCGGCGAGGTGGTCCAGGTCGGCCCTGGCGTCACGGCATTCAAAGCAGGCGACCGTGTCGCAGGCACGTTCTTTGTCAACTGGATCGCCGGCCGCATCCCGCCCGATGCCTCGAAGAATTCGCTCGGCGGCATGGTCGATGGCGTGCTGGCGGAATTTGTGCTGCTCAACGAGACCGGAGCAATCAAGCTACCAGATCATCTCAGCTTCGAGGAGGCGGCGACTTTGCCTTGCGCGGCGCTGACCGCCTGGCACGCCGTGGTCGAAGCCGGGCGTATCAAGGCCGGCGAGACCATCGTCATCCTCGGCACCGGCGGCGTGTCATGCTTCGCACTCGCCTTTGCCAAGATGCACGGCGCTATCGTCATCATGACGTCGAGTAGCGACGGCAAGCTGGCCCGGGTCAAGGCGCTCGGCGCCGACATGACGGTCAATTACAAGCAGACGCCCGACTGGGATCTGGAAGTGCTGAAGCTGACCGGCGGCGCCGGCGTCGATCACATCGTCGAGGTTGGCGGCCCTAATACCTTGGCGAAGTCAATGCTGGCAATCCAGCCGGGCGGTTCGATCTATGTCATCGGTGCGCTCGGCGGGACCGGCGCGATCGACCCGCGCGCCATCAATCGTAAATCGATCCGCTTGCAAGGCATCCATGTCGGCTCGCGGGACATGTTCGCGGCGATGAATCGCGCGATCGCCAAAGCGCGACTAAAGCCGGTCATCGACTGCGTCTTCGATTTCGCCGACACTAAGGCCGCCTATGCGTACCAGGCCAGCGGCAGCCATCTCGGCAAGATCGTCATCGCCATACCGTAGCGACCAATCAGGGAGAGTGCTGATGCCGATGTTCGTCGTTCACGCGCTGGACAAGAAGGGCGCCGAGCGTAAGAAATTCTACGAGGAGCACCGCGCCTATGTCGGCACGGCGGCATCCAAACGCATCTGCATGATCATGTCGGGGCCCATTCTTGCCGAAGACGGCGATACCTCCGCCGGCAGCTTCTATTTCCTTGAAGCGCCCGACCGCCAGACCGTGGTCGACTTCAACAAAAACGACCCTTTTTCGAAGAACGGCGTGTGGGAGAAAGTCGAGATCAACGCCTTCCTGCGCCGTGCGCCATAAGCGCATGCCAATCGCGCACTAGGTCAACAAACGCATGATCGCGAGCGAGACCGCCGGAATATAGGTCACCAGCATCAGGGCGATGATCGCCATCGCCACGAACGGCACCAGCCCGGCATAAAGCGTGCCTGACGAGGTCTTGAACAAAGCCTGGCAGACGAAAATGTTCAGACCGAAAGGCGGCGTGAAGGTGCCGATCGTCAGGTTCATGACGACGATGATTCCAAAGTGGACCGGATCGATCCCGAGCGTCGCGGCCACCGGCGCCAGCAGCGGCGTCAGCATAATCAAGGCTGAAGCCGGATCAAGGAAGCAGCCGACGAACAGCAGGATCGCGTTGATCACCAACAAAATGACCCATGGCTCGGAATGGATGCTGGTGATCAGCGAGACGGTTGCTTGCGCGATGCCGCTGATGGTTAGCAGCCAGGCATACAGCCCCGCCACCGAAACGATGATGAAAATCAGAGTGGTGAAGAACATCGCCCGCGCGCCGCATTCGAAGATGCTTTGCAAGGTTGATTCGCGGTAGACGAAATAACTGACGAAGATGGCATAGACGCTGGCGACGCCGGCGGCCTCCGTCGGCGAAAATACCCCCGAATAGATGCCGCCAAAGATGATGCCAATGGCGCCGAGCGCCCAGCCGCCGTCGCGCGTCGCCAGCACCAGTTCTCCAAATGAAAATTTGCCCGATTTCGTAATGCCGACTTTTACTGAATGCCAATAGATATAGATGCCGAAAAATCCGGCCATTATCAGGCCGGGGCCGATGCCGGCGGCAAACAGATGGATAACCGAAACATTGGCTGCGATGCCGTAAATGATCATCGCGATCGACGGAGGGATGAGATTGTCGAGCGCGCCGCCGGCCGTGATCAGGGCCGAGGCGAACTTTTCGCTGTAGCCGGCATCTCGCATGCGCGGATAGGTCAGCGTGCCGACAGCCGCTGTGCCTGCCGTCGTGGTGCCGGAAATAGCGCCGAACACGGCGGCAAAGCCGAGCGATGTCATCGGGATATTGCCGCGAAATCCGCCAATCATCGAAGCTACCCAGCGCAGCAGCCGCACAGAGATGCCGCCCCGCGACATCAGGCCTCCGGCGAAAATGAAGAACGGCACGGCCAGCAACGCATACTTGTTGAGGCTGTTGAACATGTTCTGATGGATCACCGCCATCGGCATGTCGAAGAAGCCGACGACCACCACCAGCGAGGTGATGAGCAACAGCAGGAAGATTGGAAAGCCCAACAGCAGCAGAACGAAGGGCAGTATCCCCATCACCCAGTACATGACGTTATCCTCAGTCGAAATTACCGGTGATGTAGGAGCGGATGCGCACGATCGCGGCGGCCGCCATAAAGAGGAAGCCAAACAGCAGCGCCGAATGCGGGTAAATCAACGGGATATCTGTGCCGCCGGTGACCGCGTTATTGCGAAAGTGAAGACCGATGACCTTCCAGGATTGAGTCGCGGTAAAAAGCGAGCAGCCGATAAGGCTTGCGACGATCGCAATATTGACCACGCGCTTCCATCGAAGACTGAAGGCGGAATACAGAAGGTCCATGGTGATATGCGCGCCGCGATAGGTGACGGAGCCCGCGAGCAGAAATACGATCCAGATCACGATGAAAGTCAGGATTTCCTCGGCCCAGAAAACCGGCAACGAGAAAACATAGCGCCCGACGACATTGACGATATTGATACCGACCGCGACGAAAAACAGGACGCCGGACAGGACATGCGGAATCCTGATGAAAACGAGGCGTTCAATTCGCCTGTGATCCGAGGGCGTCTGGTCGTCCACCATGGCCGCGTTCCCCGCGTTCGCTCGTCCGATAATAATCCGCGACGCCTGCCTGCGCCACGATGGAATGTTAGGAGAAAAAACTGCGACCGGCGCGCCCTGCCAATTGCCAGGCGCGCCGGTCGGTCGTTAAGCGACGAACTCAGTACTTCGCTGCGGTGGTCTGGATCTTGTCGTAGAATGCCTTGAGCACCGGATTGTCCTTGGTGATGTCGGCCCCGATCGGCTTCAGGCGTTTGTTGAGTTCGGCCAGATCGGCGGCGGGCAGCCGGACAAATTCACCGCCGACAGACTTCCACTTGGCGCGCAACTCGACGCCTTCGTCGATCGCGGTCTGTTCGGCCCAAGGCTGCAGCTTGCGGGCTTCATCGACGATGGTCTTGGCGAGGTCCGGCGGCAGCTTGTCCAGCCAGGCCTTGCTGAGGCAGACGAAGGCGATCAGCAGCGTGTCGTCGGTTTCCAGAAGCGTTTTGCCGACATTCTGGAGGTTGAAGTTAGTATAGATCGAAATGCCGCTCATCGTGCCGTCGATGACGCCGTTCTGCAGCGATGTGATCATCTCCTGCAGACCCATCGGCACCGCGGTGGCGCCGAGCGCGGCCATGCGGGCGCGTTCGGCCGGCGTCGCGTTAACGCGCAGTTTGGTGCCCTTGAAGTCGGCGAGTGTCTTAAGGGCACCTCGAAAAATAGCATGCCCCTCGGCCCCGTGCGAGTCTGCTGCCCTGACGGCATGATTCTAGGAGACTGACGATGGGGCAGCTCGGATTTTTCGATGCGGATAATCGGCTGGCGGCACTATCGGCGAAAGGCGATC
>CAMBQQ010000008.1 GCA_945870035.1 Rhizobium sp. Q54
CCGTGAGACAGAGGGAAAAATGGCTCAATCCGACGCATCTGCGCCTCGGAGAGTAGAAACAAACCATCCATGGCGACGCCTCCTTGCGCCGCCAGTGAATCAATCGACCACCTGATCCGCAAGATATTTAATGGGTCCTGAGCCTAGCACGCCGGCTCGGGCCGTATATCTCGGTTTTCGTCGAAGCAGGCTCCTGGATTTATGATCACAAAGCGGAAATAGCTTCCTATTTCGACTCGCCCAAGAGCCTTGACGAACTGCAGGATGCTGCAAAGGACCCGCAGGCGGGTTATGATGTCCATCATATTGTGGAACGAAATACGGCGGCGAACGACGGTTCAGAAGCGGGGCTGATAAATGCGTCCGAAAACAAAGCCGCTATCCCGCGTTGGAAGCACTGGGAGCTCAACGGCTGGTATGAGAAGGAAAATGAAGAATTGGGGGGCGACACACCGCGCAAGTATCTGAAAGGCAAGAGTTGGGAAGAGCGGCGGGAAGTCGGACTGCAAGGACTCAGGCAGGTGGGAGTGCTCAAACCATGAAGCCAGATCTGGCGACTATGCCGGTTTCCGCATTGGTTGAGCGATTTGTGACGCTGGGGCTCGAACAATACCGGTCGGAAGACAATATAAAAAAGCTGAACAAGCTGCTCCGCGAAATGCGGAAAGTGAAAGACGAATTGCAGGGCCGTACTGGAGATCAGCGCTCGGCGTTAGTTGATCTTTATGACCACCCCAATCCGCAAGTTCGCTTGATGGCCGCGAGAATGACCCTCGCCATTGCGCCGGTCGCGGCGCGCGAGGTCTTGCAAGCGATCTGCGACTCCAAGATGCAGCCCCAGGCGCTGGACGCGGGCATGTGTCTGTGGATGCTCGATGAAGGCATGTTCAAGCCGACATAGAGAGCGAATGAGGCGGCGAGGACGTCTTCGCGTGCCCCTGTAGGCTACCCCCTCTTCACCGCGCTAAACCGTCCGCCGCCGAGCGCGCCTTCGCTGACCAGCGCGACGAAGCGGACATAACTTTCATAAAACGCATCGTGGCCGGAGACGGTGCCGGCGGCCTGCGTCTCGCCGCGCAGCTTGATGTACATGGCCAGACGCACTTTGAGGATCTCTGCCCATTCGGCGGTGAGGTCGTCGACCGATGTCACCGTGAAGCCGGCGTTTTCGATCAATGTGCGATAGGTCGCGATGTCGCAAAGATTGGTGGCGGCCATGCCTTGCCACATCAGGTCGGCATCGGCGGGCGACAGCGCGCGGTGCGCGATCCAGTCGGTGAAGGCGAGGCGGCCACCGGGTTTCAAGATGCGACAGGCCTCCGCCAAAGCGCGCGCCTTGTCCGGGACATGCAGGAAGGCTTCCTGGCTGACCACGGCATCGACGCTTGCCGCGGGCAAAGGCACCTGCATGACGTTGCCTTCGATGACGCGAACCTTGGTGTCGAGGCTGACCAGTGCCGTCAGTTCGGCGGCGCCCTTGACGCGCGCCGGCGTCAGTTCGATGCCGGTGACGTCGGCGCCATAGCGAGCGCTGAGATAACGCGCCGGGCCGCCAAGGCCGGCGCAGAAATCGGCGACGCGCGTGCCGTCGCCGATTTTGGCCAAGGCGGCTAGCGCGTCATTGGCCGCGAGGCCGCCGTAATGATCCTGGTCGTGGGCGAAGAGTTCCTCGGGCGACACGTTATCGAGATGGCCGCGCGCGGCCTTGACCTTGGCGACGATGATGCCGGCCGAAATAGGATGACGCTCGTAGAAATCGATCGCCGAACGGATTTCGGTGGCCATCCGGGCTGCCTCGCGCTTCTCGTCTATGCCGCGCCCGACGGTTCGCCGAGCAGCCGGTCGAACTCGCGCTTGCTGACCGCATAACATTCGCAGGAGCGCTTTTCCAAGGCCTTGCGATCGAGGATGGTGACGTGGCCACGGTTATAGTCGATCAGCTTCAGTTTCTTGAGCTTGTTGGCGGCGAGCGTCACGCTGGTGCGCCTGACGCCGAGCATCATCGCCAGGAACTCCTGCGTCAGCAGAAAGTGCGCCGACTGAACGCGATCATGCGTCATCAGCAGCCAGCGGCAGCAGCGCTGGTCGAGCTCATGCGCGTGATTGCAGGCCGCCGACTGGGCGATCTGATTGAAGAAGGCATGGGCGTGATGTGCCAGCACCACCCGCATGGTTCTGCTCTCTTCCATGGCGTTGCGCAGCACCTGGGCGGGAAGCTGCAAGCCTTCGCCCGGCACCTGCATGTAAACGGTCGTCGGCGCCATGGTGTCGTTCAGAATGATGGGCAGGCCGACCATGCCTTCGTTGCCGATGGTGCCGACTTCCGAGGCAAAGCCGTTGGCCATCGTGTTGACCAGCGAGGCGACGCCGGTCACCGGGAAATAGACATCTTCGATCGGCTGGTAGGCTTCGTACAGCGCCTTGCGGTATTCGAGCGTCACGCTCTTGAAATGCGGACTGAGCAATTTGAGGTCCGCGGGCCCGAGCAGCGCCAGAAGTCTGTTGCCCGCAGATTGTACAGGGCGTTCCATGCTGGAAGCGTCTTTCGGTGAGGGGTGACGCTATGTGCGGTAGCGATCACTCTCTGCCTTTATGGCGTCGGGCGATAGCCCCGGACGAGCTTAAAAACAGAGATTCGTCATCACCTGGCCGCGCTTGTCCTTGAGCACATAAGGGCACTCGATGCGCTTGAGCGCGGCCTTGGCGTCTTCATTGCCGAGCGCC
Organism: Rhizobium sp. Q54; assembly: GCA_945870035.1. Taxonomy (GTDB): domain Bacteria; phylum Pseudomonadota; class Alphaproteobacteria; order Rhizobiales; family Xanthobacteraceae; genus Pseudolabrys. The sequence goes on from CAMBQQ010000008.1 coordinate 2,725, forward strand.
GCGGCCTTGATGAAATAGGCTTTGGCTTTCGCCGAGTCTTCCGGCCCGCCGACGCCGCGTTGCGCAAAGGAGCCAGCCCAGACCAGAGCCTCGACATGATTTTGCGCCGCGGCTTTTTCGAGCAGCGCGCGGGCGCCGGCTTCGTCTTTCTGGCCGCCTTCGCCATCGGCCATCATCATGGCGAGCTGGAATTGCGCCTCGGCGACATTGGCTTCGGCGGCTTTGGCGAGTTGCGCGCGCGCCTGTGCCGGATTGGCCGGCGTTCCGCTGCCGCCGCCGCTGATCGCGGCGAGGTTGGTGACGCCGCGCGGATTGCCGGCTTGCGCTGCGCGCTCGAACAGTTTCCGCGCCGCGTCGGGATCTTTGGCGACGCCGCTGCCGGTGCCGTGCGCAACGCCGAGTTCGACCATCGCGGAGGTCGAGCCTTTGTCCGCGGCTTTGCGGTAGGTGGCGAGCGCTTCCGCGGTCTGGCCGTCGGCGGCATAAGCGCGGCCGAGCTGATACAGCGCGCGGCGCGACGCGCCTGACGCCGTTTTGCAAAACTTGATCGCGGTGGCGACGTCGCTTTTTGCGATCGCCGATACGCCTTGCACGTCCTGCGGCTTGTCGGGATCGGCCGGGTCGGCGGCGACGCGGTCGCACAGAACAAGATCAGCCGACTGCGCGTGCGCGGCGGCGGACAACGAAAGCAGGGCGACGCCTGCGACAAGCAATATGGCGGCTGAACGTTTCATGCCGCGATCCTAAAGCCTCCGGCCATATTTCAGCAAGCGTATTTGCCCGAGCAAGGGGCATGGCCGGACCTTCAAATCCATCCAACAGGAGAACGTCAATGGATATCGAAACCCACAATCAGCTTGAAACCAAATCGGGCATTCCGCTCGACGCGATGGTGACGCATGCCGACATGATGCGCGCCTTCGAGGCGTTCAAGGAAACCAACGACCAGCGCCTGGCGCTGGAGCAGAAGCGCGCCGGCGATGTCGTCGTCGACGAAAAGCTGGCGCGCATCGACGCGGCGATGGATGCGCAGGCCCGCCGCCTTGACGAGATCACGCTGAAGTCGGCGCGTCCGGCGCTCAGTGGCGAACGCGCTGCCGTGCGTAGCGCCTCGGCGCTTGAACACAAGCAGGCTTTCGACGCTTACGTTCGCTCCGGCGAAAGCGCCGGCCTGCGTGCACTGGAAATGAAAGCGATGTCGATCGGCTCCAATGCCGATGGCGGCTATCTGGTGCCGCCGGAAGTCGAGACGCAGATCGGCGCGCGGCTGACGTCGATCTCGCCGATCCGCTCGATCGCCGGCGTCCGCACCATCAGCGGCAGTGTCTACAAGAAGCCGTTCATGACGGCCGGCCCCGCGGTCGGCTGGGTTGGCGAGACCGACGCGCGCACGCAGACGGCGTCGCCGACGCTCGACGAATTGTCCTTCCCGGCGATGGAGCTTTACGCCATGCCGGCCGCGACCGCGACCTTGCTTGAGGATTCAGCGGTGAACATCGACGAATGGCTCGGCCAGGAAGTCGAGCAGGTGTTCGCCGCGCAGGAAGGCACCGCTTTCGTCAGCGGCGACGGCACCAACAAGCCGAAGGGCTTCCTGAGCTACACCACGGTCGCGAATGCTTCGTGGAGCTGGGGCAACATGGGCTATATCGCCTCCGGCGCGGCTGGCGCCTTTCCGGCGAGCGATCCGTCCGATGTGCTGGTCGATCTGATCTATGCGGTGAAGGCCGGCTACCGGCAGAACGCCGTGTTCGTGATGAACCGCAAGACGCAAAGCGCCATTCGCAAGTTCAAGGACACGGCCGGCAACTATCTGTGGCAGCCGCCGGCGACGGCGGGCGGCAAGGCCTCGCTGATGACCTTCACCGTGATCGAGGCCGAGGACATGCCGGACATCGCGGCCAACTCGCTGTCGATCGCGTTCGGCGATTTCAACCGCGGGTATCTGGTGGTCGACCGCGCCGGCGTCACGGTGCTGCGCGATCCGTATTCCGCCAAGCCCTATGTGCTGTTCTACACCACCAAGCGCGTCGGCGGCGGCGTGCAGGACTTCGACGCCATCAAGCTGATGAAGTTTGCGGCGAGCTGACGAGTCGCGTCGCATCGCGCCCTCTCCCGTTTGGGGAGGGGGCGCAAGCGGCCCGGCAAAATCTCACACCAGAATATCGAGCAACTGCTTTGTCGCGTCACTCTCGGCCTTGATCATCTGCAGGCTGATCTGGACATTGGCGTCGGCGGAGATCGCGTCAATGATGTCGGCGGTGATGTCGCCGGTCGAGCCAGAATTGGCGATTCTGCCGGCGGCCGACTGAAACTGCGCGGTGGCGGATTGCAGGCCAGCGAATGATACGGCACCGATGCTGCTCATGAGGCAAAGTTAGCCGCGATAACGTTAAAGCCGCGTTGGCCGGCATGGTTAGCCAATCGTTAAGAAGCGCGCGGCGGCGGGTTACGGATAGCGCGACTATTTCACCTTCTCTTTGGCGCAGGCCAGCAGCGGCGCGATAGCCGCCGGCTTGAAACTGTAGATCGCCACGTAGTTCACGGCTTTCGGCGCAGCGACCGATTGTACCACCAGGAACTGGGTGTTGGCGCGCGCCACCGTTTCGAGAAACGCTCTGGCGTCGCCTTTGGCGATTGCCGCAAAGCCGTCCTGTTTCGGGTTCGGCACGTAATAGTCGAACGCGCCGGCATAGGCGTGCAGCACGGTGAATTCGCCGGTCGAGAATTCATCGTTGCCCTGGCGCCGCGTGATTTCCTTGCCTGCGAACAGGCGCAGCGGCGGCGTGGGCGTCGTCTCGCGCTCGTCGAAGGTTTCCAGCCGCACATAAGCGCCGTCGGCGGCGATGCCGATGTCGAGCGAATGGCTGCTGCCTTCTTCGCGGAAGTAGCAGACGGCCTTGCCGGATTTTGTCCGGCCGACATTGATCTTCTGGGCGCGGTCGAACGTCTGCATCTTGGTGAGCGTGCCAATCGGATCCGTCGTTTGGGCCAGCGCCGGCGCGCCGATCGATGCAGCGAACAGTACGAGCGACAAGCGGAGCGGAGAACGTATCGGCATGTCTTAGTCCTTCAGCCACCCTGCAAAAATTGTATTGCACGCCATTTGCGCGCGTGGGCCTTTGATGCAAATCAACCGGGGAAGGCGCTCAGCGCTGCGCGGTCTTGCGGCGCGCGGCTTTGCGGGCTGCAGTTTTTTCGACGAACCAGCTTCCGAACAGGCTGACCTGTGCGTTGGACGATTGCCGTTTGGCAGAACGGCGTTTGCGCGGCGGTCCATCGGCTGCCGCGTCCGCGACAACAGGCTCGCTCGCCGTGCCGCTGACAACGATCGGAGCCCAGCGCGTCAGATGTCCGCAGGCAATGCGCGGCGAGGGATGCGCGGCGCGGGTGATGATGCCGACGAGGACGCCGCCGCGCATCACCGGGCCGCCGCTATCGCCGAAGCAGGCGCTGGCGCTGATCGAGCCGGAACGGTTCGGATCGACGAGCGCGAGCGCGCTTGCCGCCACCAGGCTGGCTTCATGCAAGGTGCCGAAGGCGAAACGATTGCTTTCGTTGGTCGTGCCATAGCCGGCGATGGTGAAACGCTCGCTGTCGCTTTGGCCGATGGTCGCCGGGCTGACGGACAGAGCCGATGTCAATGTGAGGATGGCGGCATCGCCCGTGACCGAAGCGCGGCGGCCGTCGTCGAGCACGGCGCTCTTCGATACGCCGGCGATGCCGATGGAGTTGCCGCCGCCCATGATGCGCATGGCGCGGTTGGCGCAATGCGCCGCGGTGGCGACATGGCGGCGCGAGATGGCGACGCCGCTGCAATAGTAAGGGCCGACCAGGCGCACCGTTGGACCGCCGTGCGACGAGGACGTGCCCATGACGACGGCGCTGGCCGGTGGCGCCATGAAAATGGCAACCGCGGCGCATGAGATTGCCGCGAGCGCGCGCAAACCCGCTTGTGAAGAAAGCATGTGAGGCCCCCCGACCCGGCGGCAAGCCTAGCGGAACCGGGGGCGGGGTCGAGGGCTGAAACGCCGCAGGATGTGGAAAAGCGGCGGTCTAGGGCGCCAGCGGCGAACCGAGTTTCTTCGCCGTATCGACGATCCACTGGCGATAATTCAGCAGTGGCGTGACGCCGGTCAGCCCGCCGCAGCCTTCCTCGTCGTTGGGTGCGGTTGACCAGCTGATGATGCCGATGACCAGTGGCCCTTCGCCGTCAAAGGCAGGGCCGCCTGAATCGCCGACGCAGCCGCCGAGTCCCGGGCTTTGGCCGGCGCGCTTGTTGAGCGTCGCCGGATCGTGCAGCCGGACTTGTAGACTGCCCGGCTTGCCGGTGACTGTGAGCGCGGCCATGCGCGGAATGCCGAGGCCGTGGTCGGTTTTGTTTCGCGTGACGCCGAAGCCGGCGATGGTCAGCGTTTCGCCGACGGCGACGCGGCGCGCGGCGGCCAGCGCCGCCGGCACGACGATGTCCGGCAATGGCGAGCTAAGTTTAACGAGAGCGATGTCGGCGGTGGCGCGGCTGGCGGCGTAGTTCGCCATGCTGAAGCCGGGGTGGCGCATGACCTGGCGCACGTCGATGGTGGCGCCGTTCTGATAGGCGCGCGCGCGATAGGGGATCGGCAGCGCCACGCAATGCGCGGCGGTCAGGACCAGATCGCGCGTCAAGGCCGTGCCGGTGCACAGATTGCCCCGCCCGTCGGTGACCATGACGATCGGCCGCGCCGCCCAGCCGGTGGCCGGCGGCGCATTGCCGGTGATGGCGAGCGCGGGGGCCGAGGCGAGCAAAGCGGCAAAAGCCGCGAGAATTATCAACGAACGGGAAATCATCATGTCTTCTCTACTTCTCACCGCACCCGCGGTCGAGCCGCTGTCGCTTGCCGAGGCCAAGGCGTTCCTCCGCGTCGAGCATGGCGACGACGATGACGTCATCGAAGCGTTGATATCCGCTTCGCGTATCCACGTCGAGGCGCAGACCAGGCGCGCGCTCATCACGCAAAGCTGGCGCATCACCGTCGATGCCTGGCCGAGCGATGGCCGTCTGCCGGTCCGGCCGGCGCCGTTGCAGGAACTGACGGCAGCGCGGGTCTACGATTTCGGCAATGTCGCGCATGCGGTCGATACGGAGTCCTTCGTTGTCGATGTGGGCGCGTCGGCATTGGCCTTCGCACCCTGGGCGCTGCCGTCGCCGGGGCGTTTTGCCGCCGGCATCGAACTGGATGTCGTCGTCGGCTATGGCGACGCTGCCACCGATGTGCCGGAGCCGTTGCGGCACGCGGTGCGATTGCTGATCGCACACTGGTACGAGAACCGCGGACTGGCGGCGCTCGGCGCGGTGACCATTTTGCCTTCGACCGTGGCCGCGCTCATCGCGCCTTACCGGATGCTGTCGCTATGACCGCGCCCGGGCAACTCAACCGCCGGCTGGTGCTGGAAGCGGTCAACGAAAGCGAAGACGGGCTGGGCGGCGTGACGCGGCTCTATGACGTCGTCACCGTGCTGTGGGCGAGGGTGACGCCTTTGTCGGCGCGCGGCGAGGTCGAAGCGAGCCGGCTCGGCGCGGCGCTGCGCTCGACCATCGTCATCCGCAAACGCAACGACGTCACGACGCGGCATCGCTTCATCGACGGCGTGCGCACCTGGCGCGTCATCGCGGTGCGCGAAAGCGCCGACCGCCGTTTTCTCGAAATCGACGCCGAAGAACGGCAGGACTGAACTTCAGGGAAAAATCACATGCCGATAGCCGCTGCCGTTTCGCTGCGTGCCGCCGTTCACGATGCGCTGGCTGGCAACAGCCAGCTCGTGTCCGTGTTGGGCGGGCCGAAAATCTACGATGAGGCGCCGAAGCAGGCGGCTTTTCCTTATGTCACGCTCGGCGAGGCGCGCGTCGCCGACTTTTCGACCGGCACCGAGTCCGGTGAGGAGCATCAGCTCACCTTGCATGCGTGGTCGCGCCAGGGCGGCCACAAGGAGGCGCATGTCATCGCCGGGGCGCTGTTGCAGGCGCTCGACGACGCGCCGCTGACCTTGGCCGATCATCAGCTCATCAACTTCCGCTTCGCGGTCGCCGATGTGCGGCGCGAAGCCGATGGCCGCACCTATCACGCGCTGGTGCGCTTCCGAGCCGTGACCGAACCGCTTTAATTTTTTGGAGGACACCATGACTGCTCAAAAGGGCAAAGACCTGCTGATCAAGATCGCCGACGGCGCGGGCTATACGACCGTCGCCGGATTGCGCACGCGGCGTCTCGCGTTCAACGCCGAGACCGTCGATATCACCCATGCCGAAAGCGCCAATCGCTGGCGCGAGCTGCTCGACGGCGCCGGCGTCAAGCGCGCCTCGATTTCCGGCCGCGGCCTGTTCAAGGACACGGCGACCGACGCGCTGATGCGGCAGACCTTCTTCGACGGCGCGGTGAAGAACTATCAGATCGTCATTCCCGATTTCGGCACGGTGCAAGGCGCATTCCAGATCACCAATCTGGAATTCGCCGGCGAGCACAATGGCGAAGTGACCTACGACGTCGCGCTGGAATCGGCCGGCGAGCAGACCTTCGCGGCGGCGTAGCGATGGCCAACAAATATCGTGGTGAAATTCACGCCGAAATCGGCGGCAAGATCTTCACATTGGTGCTGACGCTTGGTGCGTTGGCAGAGCTGGAAGAGGCATTCGGTGCGGACGACCTCGTCGCGCTGACCGAACGTTTTTCGTCCGGCCGGCTGAAGGCGCGCGACCTGACCCGCATCATCGGCGCCGGCCTGCGTGGCGCTGGCGAACCCATTAGCGACGACGAGGTGGCGCGGCTTGCCGTTAACGACGGCGCGCAGGGCTATGTGCGCATCGCCGCGGCTCTGATCGCGGCGACTTTCGGGACGGACGACGTCTAACGCCGTCATGCCCGGCCCTGCGCCGGGCATCCACGTCTTCCTTATCTTTACTTCGCAAGCCAGGCGTGGATGGCCGGATCAAGCCCGGCCATGACGGGGAAAATGATGAAACCGTTTCCTTGGGCTGAGGTGATCGGCTTTGGCCTCGGCATCTTGAGACTGCCGCCGGAGCAGTTCTGGCGCATGACGCCGCGCGAACTGGCCTATGCGATCGAGGCGGTGCGCGGCGGGCGCAGCGTGCCGCTCGATCGCGGCGAATTGACCGATTTGATGAAGAGGTTTCCCGATGAGCGATGACTATGGGTTCGATTTTATGGAGAGGCGGAGGCCTGACCTCGACGAGTTTCCGGATAAAAGCGAGAAGACCCACGAAAATCTCAAGCTGCTAGGAATTAGCGCGACGCAGTTTGCCAATGCGATCAGCAAGGCGTTCCAGCAAGCGACAACCGGCGGCAAGCAGTTCGATGAAGTGCTGAAAGGCTTGGCGTTAAAACTGTCTGGCCTTGCGGTGCAAAACGCCCTTAAGCCGGTGCTCAAGGGCCTTTTCAATGGCATTGGCGACATTTTCAAAGGGGGCGGCTTGGAAGGCAACGGGCAGAGCCTGACGCCGTTCGCCTCCGGCGGCATCATTAACACGCCGAGCTATTTTCCGCTGAGCGGCGGCAAGCTGGGTCTGGCCGGCGAGGCGGGACCGGAAGCCATCGTGCCGCTGTCCCGCGGCAGCGATGGCCGCCTCGGCATTGCGTCCGGCGGCAGCGGATCGGGCGGCAACATTACCGTGCAGATCGTGACGCCCGATCCCGGCGGCTTCCAGCGCTCGGAAGCCTATCTCACCGGCCAGATCGCGCGCGCGGTGGCGCGCGGCCAGAGGGGATTCTAGATGAGCGCATTTCACGAAGTCCTGTTTCCGCTCGACATCGCGTTAAAGAGCGCGGGCGGGCCGCAGCGCCGCACCGACGTGGTTGCGCTCGGCTCCGGCCGCGAGGAGCGCAATGCGCGCTGGGCGCATTCGCGCCGGAGATACGATGCCGGCTACGGCGTCAAGACGCATCAGGCTCTGTCGCAAGCGATTGCGTTTTTCGAGGAACGGCGCGGGCGGCTGCATGGCTTTCGCTGGCGCGACCGCCTCGATCATTCGTCGGCCGCGCCGGAAGTGGCAATCGCCGCGCAGGATCAAGTCATCGGTCAAGGCGACGGCGTCAACGCGGCCTTCGCGCTGTGCAAGACCTATGGCGCGGATTACGCGCCGTACCAGCGGCCGATCGAGAAGCCGGTGGCAGGCAGCGTGCGGGTCGCGGTCGGCGGCGTCGAGGTCAGTGAAGGCGTGGCCTTCGCCGCTAATGCAACGAATGGCGTGGTGACGTTTCTGCCCGGGCATATTCCGGCAATGAGCGCCGTCGTGACCGCGGGCTTCCTGTTCGATGTGCCGGTGCGCTTCGATACCGATTATCTCGAGGTCGATCTGTCGGCCTTCGCCGCTGGCGCCATTCCGAAAATTCCTCTGGTGGAGATCAGGCCGTGAGGAATATCCCGCCGGCCCTTCAGGCCAAACTCGATTCAGGCGTCACGACTCTGTGCCGCTGCTGGCTGATCGCGCGCCAGGACGGCGCGACGCAAGGCTTCACCGATCACGACGAAGATATTGTGCTCGGCGATGTGACCTGTCGCGCCGGCACGGGCTTAAGCGGCAGCGAGGTGTCGCAGAAGCACGGGCTGGCGGTCGACTCCTCCGAACTGTCCGGCGCGCTCAGTGACGAGACGTTGAACGAGGACGATCTTGCCGCCGGGCTTTATGATGCGGCGGGCGTTGAGTTGTGGCTGGTGGACTGGAGCGAGCCGGCGTTGCGCGTGCTGCTGGCCAAGGGCACGCTCGGCGAAGTGCGGCGCGACGGGTCCGTGTTCACGACTGAGATGCGGGGTCTGAGCGAGAAACTGGCGCAGGATAGTGGGCGGCTTTATACCGCAACTTGTTCCGCCGATCTTGGCGACGGCCGCTGCACGGTCGATCTGACGTCGGCGACGTATCGCGGCAGCGGCGCGGTGACGGCGCTGACCGCGACCTCGGCGTTCCGCGCCAGCGGTCTGGACGGTTATGACGACGGCTGGTTCTCCGCCGGCAAACTGTCATTCACCAGCGGCGCTAATGCCGGGTTTGCCGTCGAGGTGAAGCTGCATCGAAAAAGCACCGACGTCACGCTCGACCTGTGGCAGGCGATGCCGCACGCAATCGCGCCGGGCGATACGTTCACGGTGACGGCGGGCTGCGACAAGCGCTTCGCCACCTGCCACGACCGTTTCGCCAATGTCGTGAACTTCCGCGGCTTCCCGCATATCCCCGGCAACGATTTCGTCGTGCGCTATCCGGTGCAGGGCGAGCCGGGCAATGATGGCACGAGCCTGAATAATTAGCCGTCATTCCGGGGCGCGAGCAAAGCGAGCGAACCCGGATTCCAGACACTTCACGCAATGGCTCTGGATTCCGGGTCCGGCGCGTTGCGCCGTCCCGGAATGACAGGGAAGTACCATGATCACTCGCTCTCTCATCGTCGCGGAAACGCGCGGCTGGATCGGCACGCCCTATCGGCATCAGGCCTCGCTGAAAGGCGTCGGCTGCGATTGCCTCGGCCTGGTGCGCGGCGTGTGGCGCGCGGTCATCGGCGACGAGCCGGAGCGCGCGCCGGCCTATGCGCCGGACTGGGCGGAAGCCGCCGGCGGCGAGCCTTTGGCCGAGGCGGCCGCGCGGCATTTGATTGGCATCAACCGCGATGCATTCCGAGACGGCGACGTGCTGCTGTTTCGCTGGCGCGGCAATCTGCCGGCCAAGCATGCGGCCATCGTCACCGCGCCCGACAAGATCGTGCACGCCCATGATGGCGCGTCGGTCGCCGAAGTGGCGCTGGCGCCGTGGTGGCGGCGGCACATTGCCTATGCGTTCCGCTTTCCAGGACTGGAAGAAACAAGGGTCAAAGAATAATGGCAGCACTTCTTCTTTCAGCGGCCGGCGCCGCCGCCGGCAAATCCATCCTGGGGCCGGCCGGTGCGATCGTCGGGCGTCTTGCCGGCGCGCTTGCCGGCAACGCCATCGATCAGGCGCTGTTCGGATCGCGGCGCGAGCGCGCGATCGAAGGGCCGCGACTGTCCGATCTTGAGGTGATGGCCTCGACCGACGGCGCGCCGATCCCGCGGCTTTATGGCCGGGCGCGGCTGGCGGGCCAGGTGATCTGGGCGACGAATTTGCAGGAGGTGGTCAGCACGTCGAGCGAGACGGCCGGCGGCAAGAGCACCGGCGGCGGCTCGGCGGTGACGACGAATACGACGACCTATTCCTATTTTGGCAATCTCGCGGTGGGCTTGTGCGAAGGGCCGATCGGCGCGGTGCGCCGCGTCTGGGCCGATGGCAAGGCGCTCGATCTCACCGGCCTGACGGTGCGCATCTATAACGGCGAAGAGACGCAGACGCCCGACCCGTTGATTGTCGCCAAGGAAGGCGACGCGCCGGCCTATCGCGGGCTGGCCTATGTTGTGTTTGAGCGATTACCGCTCGCGGATTTCGGCAACCGCATTCCGCAATTGTCGTTCGAGGTGGTGCGGCCGGTCGGCCAGCTCGAGCAAATGGTGCGCGCGGTGACGCTGATCCCCGGCGCGACCGAGTTCGGCTACGAGCCTGCGACCGTGGTGCAGGTGCTCGGGCCCGGACAATCGGGTCCGGAAAACCGGCATGTGACGTTCGCCGCGTCCGACGTGATCGCCTCGCTCGACGAATTGCAGGCTTTGGCGCCGAACCTCGAGCGCGTCGCCATTGTCGTTGCCTGGTTCGGCGACGATCTGCGCTGCGGGCAGTGCCGGGTGCGGCCGGGCATCGACAGCGCGATCAAGCAAACGCACGGCGCGACTTGGAATGTTGCCGGCGTCGATCGCGCCAGCGCTTATGTTGTCTCGACGGTGGACGGGCGCGCCGCTTTCGGCGGCACGCCGTCCGACGCGAGCGTCATCAATCTCATTGCCGAATTGAAAGCGCGCGGGCTGAAGGTGACGCTCTATCCATTCCTGATGATGGATATCGCGAACGGCAATGGGTTGACGAATCCCTATACCGGCGCGGCGTCGCAGCCGGTCTATCCGTGGCGCGGACGTATTACCTGCGATCCGGCGCCGGGCAGCATTGGCACTGTGGACGGCACAGCGGGCGCGGGAAGCCAAGTCGATGCTTTCTTCAGCGGCGGGCCCGATGAATGGAATTACCGCAAGATGATTTTGCATTACGCCGCGTTGGCCGACAGCGCCGGCGGCGTCGATGCGTTTCTGATCGGATCCGAAATGCGCGCGCTGACGCGCGTGAGCTCGGCGTCCGGCGTCTACCCGGCGGTGAATGCGCTAGTGACATTGGCCGCCGATGTGAAGGAGATTGTCGGCGGCGGCACGATTGTCTCTTATGCCGCCGACTGGACCGAATACGGCGCGCATGAGTTGAGCCCGACGGAGCTGCGCTTTCCGCTCGATCCGCTGTGGGCGTCGGCGTCGATCGGCTGCGTCGGCATCGACTATTATGCACCTTTGACGGATTGGCGCGACGACGCCGATGCGCTCGACCGCGCGCTCAGCGACAGCCTGTACCGACGCGACTATCTCGCCAGCCGTCTCAACGGCGGCGAAAGTTATGACTGGTATTATGCCGACGATGCCGCGCGCGCGGCGCAAACGCGTACTGCGATCTCCGACGGTTTGGGCAAGCCGTGGGTGTTCCGGCAAAAGGACATCTGGAATTTCTGGTCGCAGCCGCATTTTGAGCGCGTCGGCGGGGTCGAACTTGGAAGCCCGACCGCCTGGACGCCGCAGAGCAAGCCGATCTGGCTGACCGAGCTTGGCTGTCCCGCTGTCGACAAAGGCGCCAACCAGCCGAGTACGTTTCCCGATGCGAAGTCGTCGGAGGCGGCGCTGCCGTATTTTTCCAACGGCAAGCGTGACGATCTGATGCAGCGCCGCTTTCTCGAAGCGGTGCTGGGCGCCTTCGATCCGGACTTCGGCGACGCCGCGCTCAATCCGGAGTCGACCGTTTATGACGGCCGCATGATCCAGACTGACGCCATTCATCTGTGGACCTGGGACGCGCGGCCTTATCCGGTGTTTCCGGCAGCGGGCGATGTCTGGGGCGATGCGGCGAACTGGCAGACCGGGCATTGGCTGACCGGGCGTCTCGGCGCCGCGACGCTCGACGGGCTTGTATCTACGGTGCTTTCGGATAACGGCATTGAAGATGCCGAGACCGATGAACTGGGCGAGGGCCTCGAGGGCTTTGTCGTCGACCGGCCGATGGCGCCGCGCGCCATGCTCGATCCTTTGGCGCTGGCTTATATGTTCGACGCTATCGAGCAGGACGGCGTGTTGCGCTTTCGTCAGCGCGGCGGCGCGCCGGCGATTGAACTCGAAGAAGACGATCTGGTGTTGCCGGACGATGCCGCGCCGGCGCGGCTCATTCGCGCGCAGGAAACCAACCTGCCGCGTGAGGTGTCGATTGGTTTCACCGAGATGGCGACCGGCTATCAGCGCGCCACGGCGACGTCGCGGCGGCTGGTCGGACGCTCGACGCGGCGTGCGCATGCCGACCTTGCGATTGTCAGCAGCGACGTGAGCGTCGAGCGGCGCACCGAAATCTGGTTGCAGGATCTGTGGGCGGGGCGCGAGAACGTGGAATTCGCGCTGCCGCCGAGCAGGCTTTCGCTGATGCCGGGCGATGTCGCCGGCGTGACGATCAACGGACGGCGGCGGCTCATTGAAATCGAGGAGATCGCCGACGCCGAGAGCCGCGCGGTGCGGGCCCGTTCGATCGATCCGGAAGTGTTCAATGTCAGTCTGACCGCGCCGCGTCAGCGCGCGCCCGTGTTGCCGCCTGCGTTGGGGCCGGCGCATGCGCTGGTGCTTGACCTGCCGGCGTTGTCGGCAGAGCAGCCTGTGCCGCTGGCACGGATGGCTGTGTTTGCCGCGCCGTGGCCGGGCGGCATGGCGGTGTGGTCGTCGGGCGATGGCGCAAGCTTCAGCCGCGTGGCGCTGGCGCAGGCGCCGTCGGTGATCGGCGAGACGCTCGATGCTTTGCCGGCGGGGCCGATGGCGCGTTGGCAGCAGGCCGCGTTCCGCGTCAAATTTTACGGCGGCGCGTTGGCCTCTGCCTCGGACCTCGCGGTGCTGGCGGGTGCCAATGTCGCGGCGTTGCGCAATGCTGATGGCGAATGGGAGGTGATCCAGTTCGCCAATGCCGAGCTTGTCGGCGCGCGCGAGTATAAATTTTCGCGGTTGTTGCGCGGGCAGGCCGGCAGCGAGTGGGCGATGACGCCGCTGCTGGCGGCAGGCAGCGCCTTCGTGCTGCTCGATGCACAGATCGTCACCGTGGCGAGCGGCATCGGCGCGCTGGAGCGGCCGCTGCATTTGCGCGTGGTTGCGGCCGGCCGCGATAGCGGCGATTCCTCGGCCTTGGCGCTGGCAGCGACGCCGCATGCCACGGCATTGAAGCCGCTGTCGCCGGTGCATATCAAAGCCGTGCGCAGCGGCAGCGGCGTCACGATCTCGTGGATCAGGCGCACGCGCATCGACGGCGATAGCTGGACCGGCGAAGTGCCGCTCGGCGAAGACAGCGAGCGCTATGAGATCGACATCTTGTCCGGTGCCACCGTTGTTCGGACATTGAGTGTGACGACACCGACCGCTCTTTATGCGGCAGCGGATGAACTCGCCGATTTCGGCGTCGCGCAAACCAGTCTGAGCGTCCGCGTGGTGCAATTGTCCGCGACCGTCGGGCGCGGATTTGCCGCCGAGACTACGCTCCCAATCTAGCAACTTTACGAGAGTATCATGACAGATTCAGCCAATCTGGCTCTGCCTTTTATCGAAGGCGGTCAGGCCCAGAAACACGTCACCCATAACGAAGCGCTGCGCCTGCTCGACACCTTGGTGCAGCTCGCGGTGCTCGACCGCGATCTGACCGCGCCGCCCGGTTCGCCGATCGAGGGCCAGCGCTGGATCGTCAAATCCGGCGCCACCGGCGCATGGGCGTCGCATGTCGATGCCATCGCCGCCTGGCAGGATGGCGCCTGGCAATTCTCGACGCCGCGCGTCGGCTGGCTGGCTTATGTCATTGACGAGAGTGTGTTGCTGGCCTGGAGCGGCAGCGCCTGGGTCGATGCTATCGGTGCGCTGTCGCCGACCGCGCTCAATAACATGACGCTGCTCGGCTTGGGTACCACGGCGGACGCGACCAATCCTTTGAGCGCCAAGCTCAACAATGCGTTGTTTACGGCAAAAACCGTAGCCGAAGGCGGCGACGGCCATCTGCGCTACAAGCTAAGCAAGGAAAGCGCAGTCAAGACTTTGTCGTTCCTGTTTCAGGACAATTACTCCGGCCGCGCCGAGATCGGGCTGACCGGCGACGACGACTTCCATGTCAAGGTCAGCCCCGACGGCACGACCTGGTACGAAGGCATCAAAATCGCCGCGGCCACTGGCAAGGTGTCGTTTCCTTCCGGCCTCGCCGCCGGACGCGAGGTGCTGACCGCACATCGCACCTATTACGTTCGTGCGGACGGCAGCGACAGCAATACGGGTCTCGCCGACACGTCGGGTGGCGCCTTTCTGACCATCCAGAAAGCGGTCAATACCGTCGCGGCGCTCGATCTGTCGATCTATAACGTCACCATACAAGTCGGCGCCGGCACCTATACTGGCTCGACAATTATCGCCAAGCCCTTCATCGGTGCAGGCACGGTCACGATCAGCGGCGATACGACAACGCCTTCCAACGTTTTGATTTCGACGAGCGGAGTCGGCATTACCGCAAAAGAGTACGCCCAGGTTTCGATCCAGGGCATGAAGTTCGTCAGCAGCGGCGCGCAGGGGATCAAGGCGGACAGCAACGCCGTGCTGACCGTTTCCGGCAAGGTCGAGTTCGGCGCATGCGCCGGCTCGCAAGCCTACACGACGACCGATGGCAAAATCCTGTTCACGACCGGCACCTATTTGATTTCCGGCGGCGCCGCCGCTCACTGGCAATCGAGCGGCAAGTCGACCATCCAGGCGCAGTCGATGACGATCGTGCTGTCGAACACGCCGGCTTATTCGATCGCTTTCGCCTATGCGAATGCGCTGGCCTACCAGATCATCAACGCCAACACATTCACCGGCACCGGTGCGACCGGTCAGCGTTATGTCGCGCAGAGCGCCGCGTTGATCGACAGCCAAGGCAGCGGGCCGACTTATTTGCCAGGCAATGCGTCGGGCGCGACCGCGACGAACGGCCAATATCTCTAGCTCCGGCACAGGAACATTTAAATGGCACAGCAAAGCTATGAAGGCGCTTTGACGCGCCTGCTCGTTCACGAGGGCGGCTACACCAATCATCCGTCAGATCCGGGCGGCCCGACCAATTTCGGCATCACGATTCACGACTACCGCAAATATGTGAAGCCGGCAGCGACCGCCGCCGACGTCAAGGCGATGACGCTCGATGAGGCCAAGCGCATCTACCGCGCCAAATACTGGGATGCGCAGCGCTGCGACGATCTGCCGGGCGGCGTCGATTACGCCGTGTTCGACTACGGTGTGAACTCCGGCATCGGCCGCAGCGGCAAGGTGCTGCGGCGTTGCCTCGCTCTACCGGACGACTCCAGCGTCGTGAACGACCGCGTGGTCGCAGCGGCGGCGAGCGCCGACGCCAAAACGCTGGTCGCGGCGATCTGCGACGAGCGCCTGCGCTTTTTGCAGCGCCTGAAGACGTGGGACGTGTTCGGCAAAGGCTGGGGCCGCCGTGTCGCTGAGGTGAAGGCGGCATCGCTGGCGATGACTTCGTCGAAGACGGCGTCCAGGCCCAAGCCGCCGCCGCCTCCGTCTCCGGCCATTGCGCCTGCGTCCGATCAGCCCGCCGCGAGCGGGCTTTTTCATGCCCTGATGTCAATTCTCTCAACAGTCTTCAAGAGGTCATAGCATGTGGCAAAAATTCAAGGCGTCGTTCAAGCAATCGGTCACCATCCTGTGGGCGCGTGTCGTTGCCTGCGCCGGCCTGCTCTTGATGGCGGGAGAGGCGCTGTTGCAGGACCCCAACATAGCCGGCGCCATCCAGTCGGCGCTGCAACCGAAATTCGTCCCGTATTACGTCATCGCCATCGGCCTGATCACCGAACTGGCGCGCCGCCGCACATTGGGCCGCTAGGATGTGGGGCTTTCTTGCCAATCTGATCGGCGGGCCGGTCGTCAATGGGCTGATCGACGGCTACAAGGCCAGGCTCGCCGCCGGCAATACGTCGGAGAAGATCGCCGCCGATCTGGCGGCGCGAGAACTCAATGTCGAGCAGCGCGAACGCGAACTGGCGGCGCAGGTGACCATCGCCGAGCAGGGGCGCTGGTACACGGCGCTGCCGCGGCCGCTGTTTGCCGCCGCCTTCATTATCTATGTGTGGAAGGTCGTGGTCTGGGACAAGGTCTTCGGCCTCGGTACGACCGATGCTTTGTCCGGCGACGTCGCGCAATGGGCGATGATCGTGTTGACGGCGTATTTCGGCGGGAGGAGTTTGGAGAAGGTGGCGCGGATTTTGGGGAGGAAGTAAGGTCCGCGCCTCATTTGCGGAGCTTGCCATGGACATAGTCGACGCCGTTGCCTCGCGCTATTCGTGCCGGGCGTTTTTGCCCAAGCCGGTGCCGGAAAAAATCGTCCGCGACATTGTCGAACGCGCGGCGCGGGCGCCGTCGGCGGGCAATCTTCAGCCGTGGCGGGTTTATGCGATCGCCGGCAAGCGGCTCGAAGAACTGAAAGCGTTGCTCGCACCGCGCATGGCAACCGAATTGCCGAAAGGCGAGGGCGTCGAATACCAGATCTATCCCAACCCGATGCCGGAGCCGTACCGCGAGCGCGCCTTCACGGTCGGCGAATTGCTGTATCAGTCGATCAACGTGCCGCGCGAGGACAAAGCGGCGCGGTACCGGCAATATGCCCGCAACTATGAATTCTTCGGCGCGCCGGCGGCCTTGTTCTTTGCCCGCGACAAAAGTCACGGCGCGGCGCAGTGGGCCGACATCGGCGGCTATCTGCAAACCGTGGCGTTGTTGGCCCGCGGTCACGACCTGCACACCTGTCCGCAACAGGCCTGGGTGTCGTTTCACCGCACCGTGCGCTCTTTCCTCGATCTCCCCGATAATCTCATGATCTATTCCGGCATGGCCCTCGGCTACGAGGACCCGGCCGCACCCATCAATGGCTGGCGCTCCCCGCGCGCGGCGCTCGACGATTTCGCCTCGTTCGATGGGTTTGAAAGCTGAACCCGAGGGACCAGAGTTCCCGTTCAGCCCGCGTTCACCGGCGCGCGCTTAGCACTCCTCCATGGCCGGTTCCCGCATCCTATTCTCCGTCATTATTCTGGCCGGTCTTCTGGCCGGGCCCGGCCTTGCCGCGGCGCAGGGCTTTATGGCCGCGGAGCCGGCGGGCGACGGCCGAAACGTTTGCCTGAACCGGGCCGAGCAGCGCGCCGCGGTCGCCGACCGGAAAGCCGTGCCGTTGGCCTCGGCCATCAAAGCGCTGCGCGAGCGCGGCCAGCGCGGCGAAGTGGTCCGCGCCGCGCTATGCAGCCGCGGCGACAGGCTGGTCTATGTGCTGACTCTGCTGGCGCGCAATGGCAAGGTGACGCGGGCGACGGTTGACGCCGCCACTGGCGAGCCTATGACCGGTCCGTAGAAGCCGCCTGCGTCTTTTTGGAGTTCAGCCTTGCGCCTCCTCGTTGTCGAGGACGACCCCGACCTCAACCGCCAGCTCACCACCGCGCTGACCGACGCCGGTTACGTGGTCGACCGCGCATACGATGGCGAGGAAGGCCATCACCTCGGCGACACCGAGCCTTATGACGCGGTGATCCTCGATATCGGCCTGCCGAAAATGGACGGCATCTCGGTGCTGGAATCGTGGCGGCGCAACGGCCGCATCATGCCGGTCTTGATGCTGACGGCGCGCGACCGCTGGAGCGACAAGGTGCAGGGTTTCGATGCCGGCGCCGACGATTATGTGGCCAAGCCCTTTCATCTCGAGGAAGTGCTGGCGCGCCTGCGCGCGCTGCTGCGCCGCTCGGTCGGCCACGCCAACAGCGAATTCATCTGCGGGCCGGTGCGGCTCGATTCGCGCACCAACCGCGTCTCGGTCGACGGCAATCCGGTCAAGCTGACCAGCCACGAATACCGGCTGCTCGAATATCTGATGCATCACAACGGCCGCGTCGTGTCGCGCACCGAACTGGTCGAGCATTTGTACGACCAGGACTTCGACCGCGATTCGAATACGATTGAAGTATTCGTCGGCCGCATCCGCCGGAAGCTCGGGGTCGATATTATCCAGACCGTGCGGGGCTTAGGTTACATGCTCGCGCCGCCGGGAGGCTGACCTTTCATGCGCGCCAACTCGCTCGCGCTGCGCCTGTTCGTGTCGGCCACCGCCTGGACGGTGGTGATCCTGCTCATTACCGGCATCGTGCTGTCGTCGCTTTACCGGCAAGCGGTCGAGCGCGCCTTCGACCGCCGGCTGGGCGTCTATCTGCGCACCTTGGTTGCCGATGTGGCGTCGCCCGACGAGACGACCGACAAGTCGCCGCCGCAACTTGGCGAGCCGTTGTTCGAACTGCCGCTGTCGGGCTGGTATTGGCAGGTGACGCGCACCGACACCGGCAGGAACGACCTGCGCGCGTCGCGCTCATTGTGGGACGGCGGGCTGCCGCGTTTGCAGGATCTCGGCGTCGCCGCCGGTCCTGATGGTTCGCGGCAGGGCTATGTAACCGGCCCGGAAGATCAAAGGCTCCGCCAGGTCGAGCGCAACATCGATCTCGGCGACGAAGGCCGGTTTGTGGTCGTGGTCGCCGGCGACGCCGCTGAAATCCAGGACGAGACGCGCTCTTTTGATCAGGCGCTGGTGCTGACATTCATTATTCTCGCGGCGGTGCTGCTGCTGACGACGATGTTTCAGGTGCGCTTCGGCCTGGCGCCGCTCAAGCGCATTACTGACAGGCTCGCCGCGATCCGCTCAGGCTCGGCGGAGCGGCTCACTGGAAAATTCCCGGAAGAGATCGCGCCGCTGGCGCGCGAGACCAATGCCTTGATCGACGCCAACAAGGAAATCGTCGAGCGGGCGCGCACCCATGTCGGCAATCTGGCGCATGCGCTGAAGACGCCTTTGTCGGTGATGGTCAACGAAGCCAATGCGCGTGGCGACGACCCGTTGGCGCTCAAGGTTCTCGAGCAGGCCGCGATCATGCGCGATCAGGTCACGCGCCATCTCGAGCGCGCGCGGTTGGCGGCGCGGCTCACGGTGATCGGCACGGTTACTGATGTGACGCCGGTGGTGACAGCTTTGGCGCGGACGATGGAGAAGATTCACCGCGACCGCGGCCTCGTCATCGAAGTGCGCGCCGGCGAGGCAGCACGCTTTCGCGGCGAGCGCGCCGACCTCGAAGAGATGGTCGGCAATCTCGTGGACAATGCCTGCAAGTGGGCGGCCTCGCGGGTGACCGTTGAAGTGCTGCGCGAGCGGCCGGATGCGGCGCGCGAGGACCATGTGTTGCGCATTGTTGTCGATGACGACGGCCGAGGCCTGTCGGCTTCCGAACGCGAGCAGGCCGGGCGGCGCGGGCGCCGACTGGATGAGACCAAGCCGGGGTCGGGCCTGGGGCTGTCAATCGTGGTGGAGCTTGCCAGCCTCTATGGCGGCGAGCTGAAGCTCGGCGCCGCGCCGCTTGGCGGTTTGCGGGCGGAGTTGGTGCTGCCGGCGGGGTGAGGGGGGCCTGGGGCTTGCCCGTCTTTTGCCCCAATCCTCCCGTCTCGATAGAGTCCGGTTCCGCCCGCGGGCGGGTTCTGAATTTTCGATTTCCGGGGGTCTTTGAATGTCCGCATTGAAATATGTCGCCATCGCCGCGATGGGTCTGTCGCTGGCCGCCTGCGCCGGAAGCCCGGATGGCCCCGGCCCGCGCGAGAACACCGGCACCCTGCTGGGTGCCGGTACCGGCGCTCTATTGGGCGCGGCGGTTGCGGGCGGCGGCACCGGCGACCGGCTGGCCGGCGCGGCGATTGGCGGTTTGCTTGGTGGTCTCATCGGCAACCGGATCGGCGCTTCACTCGACGACGAGGACAAGCGTATGGCCTATGCCGCGCAGATGGACGCGCTGGAGCGCAGCCCGTCGGGCGCGCCGGTCTCCTGGAAGAACCCGGATTCCGGCCGTTACGGCACCATCGTGCCGGGGCCGGCCTACGTCCAGGCTGGCAATAACTGCCGCTCGTTCACCCACACGATCTATATCGATGGCCGGCCGCAGACCGCGCGTGGCACCGCTTGCCGCAATCCGGACGGAACCTGGACGCCGGTCAGCTAAATCCTGTCGGCATACTTAAAGAATTCTTAAGGCAGCCCGCGCTATCAATTCCCCGTGTAGTTTCAAACGCGGGTAGAGCCGGCGATGGCGGGCGCCGACACGATCGAAAGGCTTCAACTGTTCTTGCGCGAGCTATCGCCGCAAGCGCGGGGGCTGCTTATCGCCGAATTCGAGCGCAGCCTGCTGCGCGGCGACGATCTCGGCGCCGCCGATCTCGTGCTCCAGGAATTGCGCCGCATTGCCCGCGACCAAAGGGCTGGTACGCCGCGCATCGGCCACAGCGCCCGGTTGTTTTTTAAGCCGCCAGAACCGTTCCTCGTCGACGATCTCGGCCAGCATCGCCACCTGGGCCGCATTTCGCGCTCGTCACTCGATACTCTGTGGACCTGGATCGCGCGCGACGTCCTGCCCGATGACGCCAAGGCGGTCGACAATATCGTCACCGCCGCCTTGCAGGCCGGCGACAACGACAAGGCGCAGCATTTCGTGCGCGCCTTTCAGGATCGCGTTGCGGTGGCGCTGACCGATCAACTGCGCGCCGCCGAGACCGACGACAAACTACGCCGCCGCATGTTGGCGCAAATCGGCACGCAGCGCGCCGGCGAAGACGCCGCGACATTGAAATGTGTACTCAATGCGCGGGACGGCTTGAACGCGATGGCCGCGCATTTGCCGTTGCAGGTCGGCAATCTCGCCGCCCGGCAACTCGACGAGTGTCAGCAATTGATCGAGAAAACCTCGCCGCCGACCAGCGACGTCTTTCTCTACTCGCTGCTGACGGTGATGAACCGGCTGGCGGCGCCGTGGCAGTTGATCCGCCTCGGCGTCAAGGCGGCCGGCAGCGACACCGCCGCGCGCGTCGCCGAAACGCCCTATGGCGTCGCGGTGACCATCGTTCTGTCCGAACTCGAACGCCAGGTCGGCGAGTTGCGCGACGATTTGCGCAGCGGCCGCGGCGTCGCGGTCGGCGCGCTGTTGAAAACCATTCACGATTCTGCGCGCGGCCTGCGCACCGAACTCAACATGCCGGTCGACTCAAGCTGGGGCCGGGCGCTGTCCGGGCTGCGCAGCCAGATCGGCGACATGCTGCGGCTGGAAATCGATTCGATGCCGGGCCGCGTGCGCCGGCTGCTCAAGCCGCGCGGCACCGGCGATATCCGTCCGAACAGCACCATCGACGCCGAAGAGGCCGCCGAGGTTGTGGCGCTGGTCGCCTTCGTCGGCACCTGCCGTCATTTTGCCGGCGAACTGGCCATCAACGAGATGACGCAGCGGACGTTTTCGGAACTTCAGCAGTATCTGGATAGCGCCACGCGCGGCCTGCTCGAAGCCCTGCGTGGCGCTACGCCCGGCGAGCGCAGTTTCCGTCAGTCGCAGGTCGATGTCGCCGTGCGGCTATGCGCCACGGTGTTCGGCCGGGAATATGCCGCGCAGCTCGGCAAGGCCGCCGAACTCGCCGCTGCTGGCGACCGCAAAATAGCCAAAGGCTGACCGCAAGTCCCGGTTTATGGGCTTTTCCCTTATCGATCCGCGCCATTTGATCTTGCTCATTGCCGCCATGATTGCAGCTGATGTATCCCCTCGCAGGCTGTTGTTCTGAACGGCTATAAAGTGGATACATTCGCCTCATGACCCTCTGGCTGGCCTTTGCGCTGATGACCGCGGCGGCGATTTTCGCCGTGCTGTGGCCGCTTGGCCGGCGCACGGCGGCCGCAGGCGGCAGCGACATTGCCGTCTATCGCGATCAGCTTGATGAAATCGCCCGCGACCGGGCGTCCGGCCTGATCGGCGAAGCCGAGGCTGAAGCGGCCAAAGTGGAAGTGTCGCGCCGGCTGATTGCCGCTGCCGACGCCGCTGACACTGAAAAATCCACAAGCGGCCAATCGCCACTGTGGCGCCGCCGCGCAACCGCAATTGCCGGCCTGGTTTTGCTCCCGGCTGGCGCCACCGCACTGTATCTGGCGATCGGGTCGCCGCAATTGCCGGGCCAGCCGCTGGCCGCGCGCATGGCCGCGGTGCAGCAGGACCGTTCGATCCAGACTCTGATCAGCCAGGTCGAGGCGCATCTCGAGCGCAATCCGAACGATGCGCGCGGCTATGAAGTGATCGCGCCGGTCTATCTTCGGCTTGGGCGTTTCGGTGACGCGGTGAATGCGCGGCGTAGATTGCTCGCACTTTCCGGCGAAACCGCCGAACGGCAAGCCGATCTCGGCGAAGCGTTGGCGGCGGCCGGCAATGGCGTCATCACGGTCGAGGCGAAGGCGGCGTTCGAGCGCGCGCTGGCGCTCGACCCTGCCGATATGAAAGCGAAGTTCTTCATCGGGGTCGCCGCCGAGCAGGATGGCGACAAGCCAAGGGCCGCGGCGATCTGGACCGCGATGCTGAAAGAAGCCCCGGCGGATGCGCCCTGGGCGCCGATGGTGCGCGAATCGCTGGTGCGTGTCGGCGTCACGCCGCCATCTCCGGTAGCGCCGCCGATCGCCGGCATGGCCGCGCCAAGCGCGTCCGACGTCGCCGCCGCCTCAGGCATGAGCGAACAGGATCGGGGCGACATGATCCGCGGCATGGTGGCGCGGCTCGCCGACAGGCTTAAAGAAGACGGCAACGATCTCGAAGGTTGGCAGCGTCTGCTGCGCGCTTATATGGTGCTTGGCGACCGCGACAATGCGACCGCAGCAGCCGGCGACGCCAAAAAGGCATTGGCCGACGATCCCGACAAGTTGCGCCAGATCGGCGACACGATCAAAAGCATGGGGCTCTGACGGTGACGCGCAAGCAACGACGTTTGATTCTGATCGGCGGCAGCCTCGGCGTGCTGGCGATTGCCGCCGTGCTGGTGTTGAGCGCACTGAGCGACTCGATCGTGTTCTTCAATTCGCCGACCGACATTGTGCAGAAGCAACTGAAACCCGGCACCCGCGTGCGCGTCGGCGGTTTGGTCAAGCCCGGCTCGCTGGAGCGCGGCGAGAAGTTGAATGTCCGCTTTGCAGTGACCGACGGCAATCACGACATCGCGGTGCGCTATCAGGGCATCGTGCCGGACCTGTTCCGCGAAGGGCAGGGCGTCGTTACCGAAGGCAAGATCGAGGCCGACGGTTCGTTCGTCGCCGACAGCGTGCTGGCCAAGCATGACGAAAATTACATGCCGCGCGAGGTTGTCGACGCG
Organism: Rhizobium sp. Q54; assembly: GCA_945870035.1. Classification (GTDB taxonomy): domain Bacteria; phylum Pseudomonadota; class Alphaproteobacteria; order Rhizobiales; family Xanthobacteraceae; genus Pseudolabrys. The sequence goes on from CAMBQQ010000008.1 coordinate 26,155, forward strand.
TTGAAGCAGAGCGGGCGCTGGCAAGAGGGCGAGATGAAAACCGACGCGCATGTCGTGAGCAAACCGCAATGATGCCCGAACTCGGCCATTACGCGCTGGTGCTGGCTTTGGCGCTCGGCATCGTTCAGGCGGTGGCGCCGCTCCTCGGCGCGCTGCAGCGCGACACCGCGCTGATGCGGCTCGGCACCTCGACCGCGGTCATGCAGTTCGTTTTTGTCGGTGCATCCTTCGCCGCCTTGACCGTCTGCTACGTCACATCGGATTTCTCGGTCGTCAATGTGTTCGAGAACTCGCATTCGGCGATGCCGCTGATCTACAAATTCACCAGCGTCTGGGGCAATCACGAAGGTTCGATGTTGCTGTGGGTGCTGATCCTGGCAATGTTCGGCGCTTCTGTGGCGGCGTTCGGCGGTAACCTGCCTGCGACCTTGAAGGCCAATGTGCTGGCGGTGCAGTCGTGGATCGCCTGCACGTTTTATCTCTTTATCCTTCTCACCTCGAACCCGTTCCTGCGCGTGGCGCAGCCGCCGTTCGAAGGCCGCGATCTCAACCCGATCCTGCAGGACATCGGCCTCGCGGTGCATCCGCCGCTTCTGTATCTCGGTTATGTCGGCTTCTCCATTTCCTTTTCCTTCGCGATCGCGGCGCTGATCGAAGGCCGCATCGACGCCGCCTGGGCGCGCTGGGTGCGGCCGTGGACGCTCGCCGCCTGGATGTTCCTCACCGTCGGCATCGCCATGGGCTCGTACTGGGCCTATTACGAACTCGGCTGGGGTGGCTACTGGTTCTGGGATCCGGTGGAGAATGCATCGCTGATGCCGTGGATCGCCGGCACGGCGCTGCTGCATTCCGCCGTGGTGATGGAGAAGCGCAACGCGCTGAAAATCTGGACGGTGCTGCTCGCCATCCTCGCCTTCTCGCTATCGCTGATCGGCACGTTCCTGGTGCGCTCCGGCGTGCTCACGTCGGTGCATACGTTCGCGAGCGATCCGTCTCGCGGCGTGTTCATTCTGATGATCCTGATCTTCTTCATTGGTGGCGGACTGGCGTTGTTTGCCTGGCGCGCGCCTTTGTTGAAGCAGGGCGGTCTGTTTTCGCCGGTGTCGCGCGAAGGCGCGCTGGTGTTCAACAACCTGTTCCTGACCACGGCGTGTCTCACCGTCTTCGTTGGCACATTGTATCCGCTGGCGCTGGAAGCTGTGACCGGCGAGAAGATTTCGGTCGGCGCGCCGTTCTTCAACCTGACGTTCGGTCCGTTGTTCATTCCGTTGTTGTTGGCCATGCCGTTCGGCCCGCTGCTGGCGTGGAAGCGCGGCGACATCCTCGGTGTCGCGCAACGGCTGATGGCCGCCTTTGCGATTGGACTCGTGGCGATCGCGGTGAGCTTTGCCCTGATGGGCGTGAGTTCGGTGCTGGCGCCGTTCGGCATAGGCCTGGCGTTCTACGTCATGGCCGGCTCGCTGGTCGATCTGGTCGAGCGCAGCGGCCTGTTTCGCATGCCGTTTGCGACCGTGCGGGCACGGACCGCAGGCCTGCCGCGTTCAGTGTGGGGCACGGCGGTCGCGCATTTCGGCATGGCGGTGACGTTGCTCGGTATCGTCTGCGCCACCACCTGGGGCGAGGAGCGTATCGTCGCGCTCAAGCAAGGTCAGAGCGTTTCATTATCCGGCTACGAACTCAGCTTCGACGGCATGACGCAGCGAACCGGTCCGAATTTCCGCGAACTGGCGGCAAAGTTCACCGCGCGCAGCGGCGGCGTGGCCATTGGCGTCATGGAGCCTTCGAAGCGCAGTTTCAGCGCCCGCAATTCATCGACTTCCGAAGCAGCGCTTCTGACGCGCGGCTTCAGCCAGCTTTATCTCTCGCTCGGCGATGTCAATGAAGACGGATCGGTGGCGGTGCGCCTTTATCACAAGCCGTTGGTACTGTTGATCTGGCTTGGTTCGCTGGTCATGGCTTTGGGTGGCGCGCTGTCATTGTCCGACCGGCGTCTGCGTGTCGGCGCGCCGAAGCCGGCGAAGAAATCAGTTTCCAAGCCGTCAACACTGCAACCGGCGGAGTAGGGCGATCATGCGCATCGCCGCTGTGCTCGCATTGCTGGCCACGCTGCTGCTGCCGCAGTCAGGCTTCGCCGTCACTCCAGACGAAATCCTCAAAGACCCGGTGCTGGAGCAACGGGCCCGCGTGCTGTCGCAGGAACTGCGCTGCATGGTGTGCCAGAACCAGTCGATCGACGATTCCGACGCGCCCTTGGCGAAGGACTTGCGCATGCTGGTGCGCGAGCGTCTGGTCAAAGGCGACAGCGACAAGCAGGTGCTCGATTATCTGGTGTCGCGCTACGGCGCCTTCGTGCTGCTGAAGCCGCCTCTGGAAATTTCAACGTTGCTGCTGTGGGGCCTGCCGCCTTTGGCCTTGCTTGCCGGCATCGTCACCCTGCTGGCGATGGCGCGGCGGCGCAAGGCGGTGGTGCTGGACACCCCGGCGCTTAGCAGCGATGAGCAGCGCCGCATGCGCAAGCTGGCTGAGTAACCAAGGTGTTGTAAAATATAGATAATTCAGGTTTATTCGTTTTCCCCCACCTTACCGAAGTTTAATCCCCCCGACAGGACGCTGTAAGGCTCATCCCCCCATCTTGTGGTTCGAAACGGCGCGTCGCGCGCCCCCCGAATTGAGATGGAGATTTTTCGATGAACCCGAGCGTTTCCCCCGCTCCCCAGACTCCGAAGAAGAGCCGCGTGCTGTCCGCCCGCCGCGTCATTCTGCTCGCCACCACGATTGCCGGTCTCGGCGCCGCGGCGCTGCTCGTCGCCCCCGGTTTCAATCTGCAAGGCACCTATCCGTCGGCGCAGGCGCAGAACCTGACCGAGCAGGCGCGCAAGCTGCCGGCCCCGATCGGCTTTGCCGATATCGTCGCCAAGGTGAAGCCGGCAGTCATGTCGGTTCGCGTCAAAGTCGGCGAATCGCAGACCACCGGCATGAACGGCGAGAATATGGAAAACGTGCCGCCGCAGTTGCGTGAGTTTTTCCGCCGCTTCGGCATGCCGGGCGGCCCGGAAGGGATGCCGCAACAGCGCGGCCCGCGTGGCCGCGTCACCGGTCAGGGTTCGGGCTTCTTCATTTCGGCTGACGGCTTTGCCGTGACCAACAATCACGTCGTCGAGAAAGCCGAGAGCGTCGAAGTCACCACCGACGACGGCAAGATTCACACCGCCAAGGTGATCGGTACCGATCCGCGCACCGATCTCGCTTTGATCAAGGTTGAGGGCAACTCGTTCCCGTACGTCAACCTCGCCGATAACACCCCGCGCATCGGCGACTGGGTGATCGCCGTCGGCAATCCGTTCGGCCTGGGTGGCTCGGTCACCGCCGGCATCGTCTCGGCGCGCGGCCGTGACATCGGCGCCGGCGCCTATGACGATTTCATCCAGATCGACGCGCCCGTGAACAAGGGCAATTCCGGCGGACCGACCTTTGACACCGAAGGCAATGTGATCGGCGTCAACACGGCGATCTTCTCGCCCTCGGGCGGTTCGGTCGGCATCGCTTTCGCCATTCCGTCGGACACGGTGAAGTCGGTTGTGATGCAGCTCAAGGAGCACGGCACTGTCACGCGCGGATGGATCGGCGTTCAGATCCAGCCGGTGACGCCGGACATCGCCGAAAGTCTCGGCCTCAAGAAGGTGACCGGTGCTTTGGTTGCTGAGCCGCAGGCCAACGGTCCGGCGAAGAAGGCCGGCATCGAGGCTGGTGACGTCATCACTGCCGTCAATGGCGAAGAGGTGAAGGACGCCCGCGATCTGGCCAAGAAGATCGGTGCGCTGGCGCCGAAGACCAACGTTAAGCTCACCGTGCTTCACGAAGGCACGGAGAAGACTGTGTCTCTGACGCTCGGCGAATTGCCGAACAGCCAGGAAGCGCGCGCGACGCCCGATGGTCGCGACGGTAGCGGCGTCGATATGGGCAAACTCGGCCTGACCTTGGCCCCCGCCGCCCGTGTTGCCGGTGCGGGTTCCGAAGGCGTCGTCGTGACCGGCGTCGACTCCTCAGGCGCCGCCGCCGAGAAGGGCTTCGCCACGGGCGACGTCATCCTTGAGGTTGCTGGCAAGGCCGTCTCGACGCCCGCCGATGTGCGCAATGCCCTGAGCGGCGCGCGGACCGGCGGCAAGCGGACTGTCCTGCTGCGAGTCAAGAAGGGCGAGAACACCCGCTTCGTCGCGCTGCCGGTCGGCAACGGCTGAGCAGTTTGAGCATGAGCTTGAGGTTGGACTGCCGGCAACCGTCGCCCCCGCCAGCGGTTCGGCCTCACCGGGACGGGCCCCGAGCCCGTCCCGACTTTTTCCGCCAGCGCGGGGTAGTGCTGGCGAGCGAGCTTCACCCTGGCAACCGTCGCCCCCGCCGGGGTGGGGTCGTTGAGGGGGTGGCGGGCCAGTCCCGCCACCCCCTCGCGTACGGCGCGACAGAGGGCGGCTAGCAACACGCATGGCGGGGTGACGACGGTTTCGATGACAGGACAGGAGTTTCTGGCGGGCTTTGCGCCACCGAATCGACTGAAAATGGTGTACCCGATGGCTACTTATGCAGAGAATTACGGGCAACGCGCGACCGGACGGTCCGGCGATGCCCAACCGGATCGGGTCACCATGCGGCTTCTGATCATCGAGGACGACCGCGACGCCGCCGACTATCTGGTGAAAGCGTTTCGCGAGGTCGGTCATGTTGCCGATGCAGCTCATGACGGCGAAGACGGCCTCGCTCATGCGCTCGACGGCCAGTATGACGTCTTGATTGTCGATCGCATGCTGCCCAAGCTCGACGGATTGATGGTGATCGGCACTTTGCGCGGCAAGGGCATCGAGACCCCGGCGCTTATTCTCTCCGCGCTCGGCCAGGTCGATGACCGGGTCAAAGGTCTTCGTGCCGGTGGCGACGACTACCTGCCGAAGCCTTATTCATTCTCCGAACTGCTAGCGCGCGTCGAAGTGCTGGCGCGCCGCCGCGGCGGCCGCAACGAAGAGACCGAACTGCGCGTCGGCAACCTGCATCTCGACCGGCTGTCGCATTCGGTGCGGCGCGGCGACGAAGAGATCACCTTGCAGCCACGCGAATTCCGCCTGCTCGAATATCTGATGCAGCATGCCGGTCAGGTCGTGACCCGCACCATGCTTCTGGAAAACGTCTGGGACTATCACTTCGATCCGCAAACCAACGTCATCGACGTTCACATCTCGCGTTTGCGCTCGAAAATCGATAAAGGATTCTCCCAGCCGCTTTTGCACACCATACGCGGCACGGGGTACATGATCCGTGACGGCGCTCGGTAAACTCTTCCGCACCACGACATTTAAGCTGACGCTGGTCTATCTGACGGTGTTCGCGCTGTTCGCGGCGTTCCTGCTCGGCTATTTCGCGTTCAACACCCGCCGCCTGATCACCGAACAGATTACCGATACGGTGAACGCCGAAATCACCGGCCTGTCGGAGCAGTACCGGCAGGGCGGCATAAGGCGGCTGGTCATCTCTGTCGACGAGCGGGCGCGGCGGCCGGGCTCCAGCCTCTATCTGGTCACGACATTTGCCGGCGATGCCCTGGCCGGCAATGTCACCGCATTACAGCCGGGCACTTTGGACAGCCCCGGCTGGACCGAGACGACCTATCGCCGGCTCGACGAAGCGGACGAGCGCGAGAAGAAGCATCCAGACCATCATGCGCTCGTGCGTGTGTTCCAGTTGCCCGGCGGTTTCCGCATGCTGGTCGGCCGCGATCTCGAGGAACGCGAACGGCTCTATCATATCGTCACCGCCGCCGGACGCTGGTCGGTGGCCATCGTCATCGTGCTCGGCCTTGCCGGCGGCCTGTTCGTGACGCGGCGGGTGCTACGCCGGGTCGACGCCATGACCGAAACCAGCCGCAGCATCATGGCCGGCGATCTCGGCGAGCGGCTGCCGGTCGCCGGCAGCGGCGACGAACTCGACCGCCTCGCGGTCAATCTCAATCTGATGCTGGAGCGCATCGAGGCCTTGATGAAAGGCCTCAAGGAAGTCTCCGACAACATCGCGCACGACCTGAAAACGCCGCTCACGAGGTTGCGCAACCGCACCGAACAGGCGCTGCGTACCGCGTCCAGCGAAGCCGAGTATCGCGCCGCACTCGAGGGCACGATCGAGGAATCCGACGGCCTGATCCGCACCTTCAACGCGCTGCTGATGATCGCGCGCGCCGAATCCGGCCAGTCGCGCGACGATATGGCTGAATTCGACGCCGCCGAAATCGCCACCGACATCGGCGAATTGTACGAACCCTTGGCCGAGCAGAAGGGCCTCGCCCTGATGGTCGAAGCGCCATCGCCGGCGCCGGTCAAGGGCAACCGCGAACTGGTCAGCCAGGCTTTGTCCAATCTGGTCGACAACGCCATCAAATACGCCGCGTTGCCCGATCGGCCGGAAGGGAGCCCGCCTGCGCAGATCGTCGTGCAGGCGGTCAATGACGGCGACCGCGTGCTTCTCACCGTTGCCGACAACGGACCCGGCATTCCCGAAGCCGACCGCCAGAGAGTGCTGGAGCGCTTCGTGCGGCTCGAGCAAAGCCGGTCACAGCCGGGCTCCGGCCTCGGCTTGAGCCTCGCCGCCGCGGTGGCGCGGCTGCATGGTGGCGAATTGACGCTTGCGGATAATGCGCCCGGCCTCAAAAGCATCATTGCTTTGCCGCGCGGAGGCCCGGTACAGATTGCCGGATGAGTGCTCCTGCCGGACGCAACCCTGGAACATCGAACACGCCCTTGGCGTCGCGTCTTGTTGCCGCGCCCCTGGCGGTCGATCTGGCGACGGCGAAAGCTCGCGTCAATGAATGGCTGGGCGGCCTGATCGACGCCGATCGCGCCGCGCTGCGCGATTTGACGGCGGCGCACCCACTTGTCGAAGCCGTGCTGGAAAGCCTCGCCGACAGTTCGCCGTTCCTGTGGGATCTGGTCAGCGCGGCGCCGGCGCGCTTTCTCGCTTTGATGGCCAATGCGCCGGAGACGCATCTCTCCGAACTCCTTGCCACCAACGGGAGCGCCGCCGCGCTCTGCGAAGACATCGACGAGGCCATGCGCATCTTGCGGCGTATGAAGGCGGAAGCAGCCTTGCTGATTGCGCTCGCCGACATTGGCGGCGTCTGGCCGGTGATGCGGGCGACGCAGGCGCTGACTGAGCTGGCCGACACCGCTGTCGATGCCGCCGTGCGCTTTGCGCTGTCAGAGGCCGCGCGCGCCGGCCGCCTCAATTCCAAAGACAAAGCCAATCCGCACATCGAAAGCGGCTACATCGTGCTTGCCATGGGCAAGATGGGCGGTTTCGAGCTGAACTATTCCAGCGACATCGACCTCATCGTCTTCTTCGATCCGGACAGCAAAATCCTGGCCGACGGCGCGGAAGCGGCGCCGACTTTCGTGCGCATCACCCAGCGCGTCGTCAAGCTTTTGCAGGAACACACCGGCGACGGCTACGTCTTCCGCACCGATTTGCGGCTGCGGCCCGATCCGGCTTCGACCGGCATTGCCATCTCGATCCACGCGGCGATGTCTTACTACGAAAGCGTCGGCCAGAACTGGGAACGGGCGATGATGATCAAGGGGCGCGCCTGCGCCGGCGACATCGCGGCCGGCGACGCGATCCTCTCGGAACTCGCGCCCTTCGTCTGGCGCAAATATCTCGACTTCGCCGCGGTGGCCGATGTGCACGCGATGAAGCGGCAGATCAACGCTTTCCGCGGCCACGGCGAGATCGCCGTCGAAGGCCACAACATCAAGCTCGGCCGTGGCGGCATCCGCGAAGTCGAGTTTTTCGCGCAGACCCAGCAGCTGATCGCCGGCGGCCGCAGCGCGCATCTGCGCGACCGCGGCACATTGGTGACACTCGACAAGCTTTGCGAGGATGGCTGGATCGACGCCGCCGCGCGCGACGCGATGAAAGCGGCCTATTGCTTCCTGCGCACGGTCGAGCACCGCTTGCAGATGGTCAACGACGAGCAGACGCAGGCGCTGCCGGCGGCGCGCGCCGATCTCGAGCGCTTCGCGCGTTTTCTCGGCTATGCAAGCCGCGACGCCTTTGCCGAGGTTCTCATCGGCCATCTCGAAGCGGTGCAAGATCACTATGCCCGGCTGTTCGAGAAGGTGCCGGACGGCGACGGGCCGGCGCTGGCCTTTCCCGCCGACGCCGACGATCCGCAGACCTTGGCGCGGCTCACCGAGATGGGTTTTCGCGCGCCGCTGGAAACTTCGACCATCGTGCGGCAATGGCTTGCCGGCGAACATCGCTCGCTGAAAGGCGACGTCACCCACGCGCACCTGACGGCTTTGCTGCCGACACTGCTGGAGCATATCGGCCGCACCGACAATCCCGCCGCCACGCTCGTGTTGTTCGATCATTTCCTTGGCAACCTGCATGGCGCGGCGCGGCTGCTATCGCTGTTGCGGCAGAAGCCGGAGCTGATCGCGCTGATCGCGCTGGTGCTCGGCATTGCGCCGCGCCTGGCGGATACGTTGGCGCGGCATCCGCAAGTGATGGACGCGCTGGTCGATCCGAGTTTCTTCGGCGTGCTGCCTGACGACGAGGAGTTGCAGCGCCGGCTCGATGCCGCTTTGGCATTGTCGCGTTACGATGAGGACCTGCTCGAGCGCATCCGCATGTTCGGACTGGAATACATGTTCCTGATCGGCGTGCGCATTCTGTCCGGCACGCTGACGGCGCGGCTGGCCGGGGAGGCCTTTGCGCGGCTCGCCGATGCGGTGATCCGCGCTGTGCATCGCGCGGTGTCGGAGGTTTTTGCCGCGACCTATGGCCACATCAAAGCCGAGGAAACCGCTGTGCTGGCGATGGGCAAGCTCGGCGGCCGCGAGATGACCGCGACCTCCGACCTCGACCTGATCACCTTCTACGACTTCGACGGCGAGCATCCGGAATCGGACGGCAAGCGCGTCCTCTATGGTGCGCAGTATTTCGCGCGGCTGACGCAGCGTTTGATCAATGCGTTGACCGCGCAGACCAATTACGGCGCGCTCTATGAAGTCGACATGCGGTTGCGGCCGTCGGGGCAGGCGGGACCTCTGGCAACGCAGATCGGCAGCTTCATCAACTATCAGGAAAACGAAGCCTGGACCTGGGAGCACATGGCGCTGACGCGCGCCCGTGTGGTGTCGGCGTCACCCGCGTTCAGCGCGCGCGTCGAGGCCGTTATTCAGGAGATATTGCGGCGGCCGCGCGACGCCGAGCAGATCTCCGGCGATGTCGTCGAAATGCGTGCGGCCATCGCCAAGGAGAAGGGCGACAGCAACCCCTGGGATTTGAAGAACGCGGCCGGCGGCCTGGTCGATCTCGAATTCATCGCGCAGTATCTGCAACTCGTGCATGCGCACGCGCATCCGGAGATTCTCGACACCTCGACGGCGCGCGTATTGGAAAAGGCGCGGCAACTGAAGCTGGTGTCGGTTGAGGACGCCGAGGTGCTGCGTCCGGCGGCGCAGCTCTATCACGATCTGACGCAGATATTGCGGCTGTGCCTGGCAGGTCCGTTCGACGCCAAGACCGCCGGTCCCGGCCTGTTGCGTCTGCTGGCGCGCGCCGCCGACGTGCCGGATTTCGCCACGCTCAATGTCACATTGATCGAGACGCAAAAGCGCGTGCGCGAAAGTTTCGTGCGGATTCTGGGAAAGGCGCCGTAGCGCCGCGATGCCTTACGCCGCGGCCGCTTCTTTCGGCAGCGCGCATTGCGGGTTCAGCGGCAACCGCACGACAACCAACGTGCCGCGGCCCAGCGCCGAGCGGATGCGCATGCACCCGCCATGCAATTCGACCAGCGACTTGGCGATAGCGAGCCCCAGGCCGGAGCCCTGATGGCTCTTGGTCAACTGGCTTTCGACTTGCTCGAAGGGGCGGCCGAGCTTCGTCAACGCTTCACGGGCGATACCGATGCCGCTGTCGGCGATGCTGAGAACGATGCAGTCTTTCGTCATGCGCCCGCGTACCGTGACGCGGCCGCCAGCCGGCGTGAACTTGATGGCGTTCGACAACAGATAGAGCGCGACCTGTTTTACGGCGCGGCGATCGGCGCGCAGATGCAGGTCCGGCGCGATGCGCGAACTGAGCGTTAGCTGTTTGTCATCGGCGCGGGCCGAGACGACGCGCATGGATTCGGCCAGCAAAGCGTCGAGGTCCAGTTCCTCGAAGTCGAGACGGATGCGGCCGGCCTCGATCTTCGACATGTCGAGAATGTCGTTGATGACGTCGAGCAGATATTGTCCGCTGCCGTGGATGTCGCTGCAATATTCGCGGTATTTTTCGGCGCCGAGCGGGCCGAACATGCCGGATTCCATGATTTCGGAAAAGCCGATGATGGCGTTGAGCGGCGTGCGCAGCTCGTGGCTCATATTGGCGAGGAATTTCGACTTGGCCTGGTTGGCTTCCTCGGCGCGGGTTTTCTCGGCGGCATGCTGTTCGGCGAGTTCGGCGGTGCGCTGCTGCGAAGCGCGCAGGTCGGAGACGGTCGCCATCAGGCGCTGTTCGCTCTCGATCAGTTTTTCTTCGTGCGTCTTCAGCGTCGTAATATCTGTGCCGATGGAGACGTAGCCGCCGTCCTTGGTGCGGCGTTCGCTGATATGCAGCCAGCGGCCGTCTTCGAGCTGGGCTTCAAAAGTACGCGCGCCGGGGATCGCGGTTCCCTCGGTGATGATCTTGTTGCGGACAACCGGCTTGCCGCCGGCCGCGACGACGGCTTCGTAGGTCGCGCCGACCTCGATTTCATCGTCGGGCAGGTTATGCAACGCCTGGAAGTTGGAGTTGCACAGCACCAGCCGGTTGTCGGCGTCCCACAGCACGAAAGCTTCCGGGATGGTCTCGATGGCGTCGCGCAGGCGCATGTCGGCGGCCAGGGTCTTTTCGACCAGGCTTTTTTGTTCGGTGACGTCGACGGCGATCCCGATCAGGTGCAGGCCCGGATCGCCGGCCTGACGCACCAGTTCGCAGCGCGCGCGCAGCCAGATCCAGTGGCCATTGGCATGACGCATGCGGAAGGCATGGTCGATCGTCGAGGTGCGCGCTTCGGCGAGATCGGTCGCCAGATCGTACAGCGCGAGGTCGTCAGGATGGACGAGGGCGTTGACGTCGCCGAAAGTCAACAGATCGTCCTTGGCCTTGAGGCCGAGAATGTCGAACATCGATTGCGACCAGAAGATGCGGCCGCGCGCCAGGTCCCAGTCCCACAGGCCGCAGCGGCCGCGGTTGAGCGCGGTATCGATGCGCGTGCGCACCGTCTCGTAGATCACATCGGCTTCGCGTGCGCGCGTCGCCTGCCAATGGAAGGCGAAGCCGAGGATCAGCACGACGAAGCCGGTGGTGGCCGAGAGCGTGATAGTGAGAGTCGTGAGCGAGCGCCAGGAGGCGAGCGCGGCATCGCGCGGCTGGACAATAGCCAGTTGCCCGAACGGAGCTTTCAGCATGCGCACGGTGGCGAGCGCGCGGCTTTGGTCGGGCAGCACGATTTCCATCACGCCGGCGCTGGCGCCGAAGGTGGTGAGCGGCTGGGTCGGGCCGAGCAGGTCGATCCACTTGCGGCCGATGGTGAGATCGGTGGCGGGAATGGCGGCGGTTACCACACCTTGCTCGTTGCTTAGAAGATAGCGCCGGCCGGCGCTGCCCGCCCAGGAGGGCAGCGTCTGGGCGAGCAGTTCCTGCGGCCGTTCGATGGCGTCGCGGTTGTTCTTGAGCGGTTGGGAAAGACGTTCGGCGGCGACGTCGGCGACGGCGTCGAGCGCAAGCACCATGGTGTCGAGTGTCTGGCGGCGCTGATCGAGCACCTGGACCACCGCGCCGACGCAGATGGTCACCAGAAAGGCGATGATCAGCACCGGCACAGCGCGTCGCAGCAGGGGCTCCGCCGTCAGCAGCCTTCGATACGCCGGATTGGCGATCGACTGCGCAAGGCCCTTGATCGAATCGCTCCGTGCAGACGCACTCGCCACTGTGGCGCGCGCCATGAAGGCCTCCGTGTGGAATTTCCCCTACCGCCCTGAGCCGGAAGCACTGCGTTACCGGTCCGAATCAGCAAGTCGATTGGAATCGATGGGCGCTGATTTGTCGAGAGTCCGAAGAGTCAATTATGAAAAAATCGTTACCCACTAAAAATTGAGTCCGGTCAAACACTAAGCAGAAGGTCATTTCGTTTGCGCATGATCTTGTCCGAAAACCGGTACCTACTTTTCGGGATCATGCGCTACCCGAGTGCACGCTCGACGATGTCGGAGAGATCGCGCGACAGGCCGGTCGTCGACTTCATGCGCTGCAATGCGGCCTGTGCCTTGGCCTGACGGCCGGTCTCGAGCGTGCGCCAGGTGCGGAACGCCGTCGCCATGCGGGCGGCGAGCTGCGGGTTCTTCGGATCGAGCGCGAGAATGGTATCGGCGAGGAATTCGTAGCCTTCGCCATCGGCGCGGTTGAACTGCGTCGGGTTGCTATGCGCAAAAGCGCCGATCAGCGCCCGCACGCGGTTCGGATTGGCGAATGAAAACGCCGGATGGCCGGTGAGGCTGCGGACATGGTCGAGCGTGCCGGGTTGCGGCGTCATCGCCTGCAGCGAGAACCATTTGTCGATGACCAAAGCGTCGGCGGCATAACGTTTGTAGAAGTCGGCGAGCGCGGTATCTCGCTCCGGCACGGCATGCTGCGACAAAGTGGCGAGCGCCGCCATGCGGTCGGTCATGTTGTCGGCGGCGTCGTATTGGCGGGCGGCGCGCGTAATCGCCTCCGGCGCGCCAGACGCGGCCATGAGGTCGAGCGCGCTGTTGCGCAGCGCGCGGCGTCCGGCGCTGGCGGCGTCCGGCGAGTAGGGGCCGTTGGTCGCCATGCGGTCATAGACCTGGGCCAGCGCGCCGCCGAGATGTTCGCCAATGTCGGCGCGCAAAGCCGCCCGCGCCCGGTAAATGGCGTCGGGATCGATATCGCGGCCGATCTCGCGCGCGACGTCGCCTTCGCCCGGCGGCGTCAATGCGAGCGCGACAAAGGCCGGCTCCAGCGTTGCGTCGTCGAGAATGGCGGCCATCGCCGCCAGCAGGTCATCGCCGCGCCGCGGCGCCTCGCCGGCGCGCAGCCGCGAGACGTTGTCGATGAGGAGCCGCATCGCGGTCGTCTGCAACGCCTGCCAGCGGTTGAACGGGTCGCTGTCATGGGCGGCCAAGAAGGCGAGATCCGCGGCATCCAGATCGGTATTGAGCTTGATCGGCGCCGAAAATCCACGGTTGATCGAAAGCACCGGGCGCTCTTCGATCCCGGTAAAGGTGAACGTCTTTTCCGCCTCGTCCAGCACCAGGACGCCGCGTTCCGAAACACCGCCGCCGGCGCGCGTCATCGGCAGGTCGCGGCCGTCCGGGCCGACGAGGCCGGTGACCAGCGGGATCGTCATCGGTTGCTTGATTGATTGGTTCGGTGTCGGCAAAATTTTCTGATTTAGTATCAGTACGTAAGTTTTGGTGTCGGCATCGTAGCGCGTGCTGGCGGTAATGATCGGCGTACCCGCTTGGCTGTACCAGAGCATGAACTGCGTCATGTCGCGTATGTCGCCAACGTCGGCGAAGCACTTGATGAACTGTTCGACGGTGGCGGCTTCGCCATCGTGACGCTCGAAATAGAGATCCATGCCTTGGCGAAATTTCGCCGGACCAAGCAACGTATGCACCATTCGCACCACTTCGGCGCCTTTTTCGTAAATGGTGCTGGTGTAGAAGTTGTTGATCTCCTTGTACTGCTCGGGGCGCACCGGATGCGCCAAAGGCCCCGCATCCTCGATGAACTGTGCGGCGCGCAGGCCGCGGACATCGCTGATGCGCTTGACCGGCCGCGAGCGCATGTCGCTGGTGAATTCCTGATCGCGGAAAACCGTCAGGCCTTCCTTGAGGCAAAGCTGAAACCAGTCGCGGCAGGTGATGCGGTTGCCGGTCCAGTTGTGGAAATATTCGTGGGCGATGACGGCCTCGACGCCGCCGAAATCGCCGTCGGTCGCGGTATCGCCAGTGGCCAACACGTATTTGTCGTTGAAGACGTTGAGGCCCTTGTTCTCCATCGCGCCCATGTTGAAGTCGGAGACGGCGACGATCATGAAGATATCGAGGTCGTATTCACGACCATAGGCTTCTTCGTCCCAGCGCATCGAGCGCTTCAGTGCGTCCATGGCATAGGCGCAGCGATTTTCCTTGCCGTGCTCGACATAAATGCGCAGCGTGACGTCGCGTCCGCTCATGGTACGGAATTTGTCTTCGACGCAGGCGAGGTCGCCGCCGACCAGTGCGAACAAATATGACGGCTTCTTGTGCGGATCGTGCCAGACCGCGAAGTGCCGGCCGCCGGGCAGGTCGCCGCTCTCGGTCAGATTGCCGTTCGCCAGCAGCACCGGCGCTTCCGCTTTGTCGGCTTCGATGCGCGTGGTGTAGACCGCCATCACGTCGGGACGATCCGGAAAGTAAGTGATGCGGCGGAAGCCCTCGGCTTCGCATTGCGTGCAATAGGTGCCGCTCGACCGGTACAGGCCGGACAACTGCGTGTTGGCGGTCGGATCGACCAATGTTTCGATGTCGAGCGTGAACGGGCCGTTCGGCGGCTGCGCGATGGTGAGGCCTTCGGGCCCGGCGATGTAGCTGTCGGACGGCAACGCGGCGCCGTTTATTTTCAGCGAAACCAAGGTCAGGCCGTCACCATCGAGCACCAATGGCGCTGCACCGCCTTGCGGGTTAGGCCGTAACGCCAAGGTCGCGCGCACTTTGGTTTGGGACGGATGCAATGCGACGTCGAGATGGACGGTGTCGACCAGCCAGTCCGGCGGGCGGTAATCTGTCAGGCGGATCGGCTGGGCGATGTCTGTGCGCATACGAATGATCTAGGGCTTCCGGTGGTGAATTGGAAGAAGGCGGCACAAGAATCCTAGCGTATCGGTTCTGCGTGACCAATCACGCGCTTGATGAGTGACGAATGCAGATTGAGGGCGCGTTCCAGCGCATCGACCTTTTCATGGACCGTTTGCACGGTCATGTCCGGATCGACATGACAATGGAAGTTGACGATCTCGCCGTCGTCGGTTTCGCGCACGCGCACGTCATGGACATTGCGCAAGGCGCGGTCATTCGCGGCAAGCTCAGATAGCGCCGCATGCACGGCGGTGACCCGTTCCGGTGGCGCTTCTCGGCCTGAAGCGTCTTCAGACTGGAGCGGCTCGATGTGGGTTTCCACTTCGACGCCAGTGCCAAGTTCACCGGCGATGGCATTTTCAAGTGCATCGGCTATTTCGTGCGCGGCGGCGAGGGACAGTTTGCCGTCCACTTCCAGGTCCAGCGCGATGGCCAGCCGGTCCTGGATGTTGTGAACCGTGACGTGGTGCACGGCGAGCGCGCGGTTGCGCGCGATCACCATGACACGGTCGAGCACGGTTTCGCTGTCGAGTGCGACTGGATCGGTGGTAACAATCGACTCGGCGCCTCGTATTTCCCGGCTGAGCGCGCTTGCGACTTCGCCCTTGATCGCGCTGACTCTGTCGAGCGGCAACGTGCGGCTGACGGCAACGGTCAGGTCGATGAAGGTCTTGTCACCGACGCCGCGCGCGCGCACGTCCTCGACGGCGACCACGCCGGCTACTTTTTCGACGATATCGGTAATATTGGCGACGGCGCCAACCGGCGCGGTATCGGTCAATGTTTCGACGGTCCGGCGGCCAAGCCGCCAGCCGGCGACGCAGACCAGCAACGCGACCGCCAGGGCAGCAACGGAATCCGCCCACCAGATGCCAAAGCTCACGCCGATCAATCCGGCGATGACAGCCAGCGATGCCCAGAGATCCGACGAGAAGTGTAGCGCGTCGGCCTCCAGCGCCTGGCTTTGCGTTGCCTTGGCGACGCGCGTCAAGGCTCGGGCGCGGAAGAAATCGACGATCACCGATGCGGCCATGACGATGAAGGCCCAATTCGTGGCGACGACGATATGCGGCTCGTGTTCGATCAGGCGCTTGACGGCTTCCCAGATGACAATGCCAGACAGCAGGAACAGCAGGGCGGTTTCGCCCAGCGCTGATACGCTTTCGACCTTGCCGTGGCCGTAATGGTGTTCGTCATCGGCAGGCTTGAACGAAATCCGAACCGCCATATAGGTCATGATGGCGGCGCCGAGATCGATCAGCGAATGGCCGGCTTCCGACAGGATCGCCAGCGAGCCGGTGGAAAATCCGACAATGCCTTTGGCGACCGTCAGCGCGGCGGATGCCGCGATCGACGTCAGTGCCACCTGTTCTTTTTCGTGCTGCATGGGACCCTCGGCAGAAGGGGGTGTAGCGCAATAAGGGCGCAATTTCGACAGCGCTTTGGCCGGGATGTTCGCTCTTGCTTCTAAGTCGCAATAGCGCAGAATGCCGCGAAATCGTTTTAGGGAGACTGCCCGGTGGATACTCCGCGCTTCATACGTTTGGCGCATGGCGACAACGTTATCGTCGCCGTCGACCAGATCCCCGTTGGACAAACCGTCGACGGGACGACGGCGCGGCAGCGGATACCGCGAGGTCATAAAATGGCGGTGGCGCCGATCACGCTTGACGAACCGGTTCGCAAATACGGCCAGATCATCGGCTTCGCTTCGCAGCCGATCGAGCCTGGCGACTGGGTGCATGAGCACAATGTGATCATGCACGATTTCGCCCGCGATTATCAGTTCGCGCAAGGCGCGAAAAACGACGAGATTTTGCCGCCCGAACTGCGCGAAACATTTCAGGGTTATCTGCGGCCGAACGGCCGCACCGGCACGCGCAATTATATCGGGATTCTCACCTCGGTGAACTGTTCGGCGACGGTGGCGAAATTCATCGCCGAAGCTGTCAATCGCTCCGACATGCTCAAGGACTATCCGGAGATCGATGGCGTCGTGCCGTTCGTGCATGGCACCGGCTGCGGCATGGCGTCGAAAGGCGAAGGCTGGGACGTGCTGCTGCGGACCCAATGGGGCTACGCGACGCATCCCAATCTCGGCGGCGCGCTGATGGTCGGTCTCGGCTGCGAAATGTTTCAGATCGACCGCATGAAGGACAATTACGATCTGGTCGAGGGCGATCATTTCCAGACCATGACCATTCAAGCGATCGGCGGCACCAAGAAGACGATCGCCGAAGGTGTCGAGCGCATCAAGGCGATGTTGCCGATCGCGGCGAAATCCAAGCGCGAAACACGGCCGGCCTCCGAAGTCGTGCTGGCTTTACAATGCGGCGGCTCCGACGGCTATTCCGGCATCACCGCCAATCCGGCGCTGGGGTCGGCGGTCGATCTTCTGGTCAAGCATGGCGGCACCGGCGTGCTCGCCGAGACGCCGGAAATCTACGGCGCCGAACATCTGCTGACACGGCGCGCTGTGAATGCGGCGGTCGGTGAGAAACTGGTCGAGCGTATTCGCTGGTGGGAAGAATATACCGAGCGCAATCGCGGCGAGATGAACAACAATCCGTCGCCCGGCAACAAGGCCGGCGGGCTGACCACGATTCTGGAGAAGTCGTTGGGCGCCGCTGCCAAGGGCGGCTCGACGACAATGCGCGCGGTCTATGAATATGCCGAGCCGGTCCGCGAAAAGGGCTTCGTGTTCATGGATACGCCGGGCTTCGATCCGGTTGGCGCGACCGGGCAGGTCGCCGGCGGCTGCAACGTGATGTGTTTCACCACCGGCCGCGGCTCCGCCTTCGGCTGCAAGCCGACGCCGTCGATCAAGCTCGCCACCAACAATTACGTCTATGAGACGATGACCGACGACATGGATATCAATTGCGGCGATATCCTTGACGGCGTCAGCCTCGAAGAAAAGGGCGAGGAGATTTTCCGGAAAGTGCTGGCGGTCGCCTCCGGCGCGCACACCAAGTCGGAAGATTTAGGCTACGGCGATCTCGAATTCGTGCCCTGGCAGATCGGCGCGACGATGTAGGGCGCATGATCCCGAAAAGTGGGAACCGGTTTTCGGACAAGATCATGCGCAATCAAAAATATTACCCGGCTGCCGCCAGCGGCGCGCGCTCGGCGTCCTCCAGAATCATGTCGGCGCCTTTCTCCGCGATCATCACCACGGCGGCGTTGGTATTGCCGGACACGACCGTCGGCATGATCGAGGCATCGATGACGCGCAAGCCACCGAGGCCGTGCACGCGCAGTCGTTCATCGACAACGGCGGCCGGATCGGGGCCCATGCGGCAGGTGCTGGTCGGGTGAAAGATCGTGGTGCCGGTCTCGCGCGCATAGGCTAAAAGATCGGCATCGCTGGTGCAGTCCGCACCGGGCACGCGCTCTTCGGCAATATAGCGCCGGAGGGCTTCCTGGCCCATGATCGTGCGCTGCAATTTGACGCCGGCGAGAATCGTGTCGATATCGAACTGTGTGGACAGATAACGCGGCTGGATCGCCGGCGCCGCCGCCGGATCGCGCGACTTGATGCGCACGGTTCCGCGGCTTTCCGGACGCAATTGGCACACCGAGACGGTGAAGCCGGGAAACGGATGCAAATTGCCGCCGAGGCTGCCGGCGCTGAACAAAATGAAATGGATCTGCACGTCCGGCGTTTCCAGTTCCGGCCGCGTGCGCAGGAATGCGCCGGCATAGCCCGCGCCGATGGTCAGCACGCCCTTGCGCGACGTCATGTAGCGAAAGCCGGCGTGAATGCGGCGGTGCCAGCTATTGACCACGTCGTTCATCGTGATCGGTTCGGTGCAGCGATACTGCATGCGGACCTGGAAATGGTCCTGCAAGTCGGCACCGACGCCGGGCCTATCGGCAACCACTGGAATGCCAAGCGAGCGCAAAAGCTCGGCCGGTCCGACGCCGGAGAGCTGCAACAGTTGCGGCGAGTTGAAGGCGCCGCCGGCGACGATGACTTCGATGCCGGCCTGCGCGCTGTGCCGCGCTCCATCTTGCATGTATTCGACGCCGGTGGCGCGCCGTCCCTCGAACAGAATGCGCGTCGCCAGCGCGCCGGTGGCGATCGTCAGGTTAGGCCGCTTGCGCGCGGGTTTGAGATAGCCGGCGGCGGTCGACTTGCGGCGGCCGTCGCGGGCGGTGAGCTGGAAATAGCCGGCGCCTTCCTGGTCGCGGCCGTTGAAGTCTTCGGTGCGCGGAAAGCCGGCCTGTCCGGCAGCATCGATGAAGGCTTCGCACAGAGGATGCGGCTCGCTGACATCGGACACCGCAAGCGGCCCGCCGACGCCGTGCAGGTCATCGGCGCCTCGCTCCTGGTCCTCGGATTTACGGAAGTAGGGCAGCACGTCGTCGAACCCCCAGCCGGCATTGCCGAGTTGGCGCCAGTGGTCGAAGTCCTGCGGCTGGCCGCGCACGTACAAAAGCCCGTTGATCGAACTGGAGCCGCCGAGCACCTTGCCGCGCGGCTGGATAATCTGCCGGTTGTTGAGTTCCGGTTCCGGCTCGGAGGCGTAGAGCCAGTTGTATTTGGCGTTGGTGAACAGCTTGCCGTAGCCGAGCGGGATATGAATCCAGACATGGCTGTCTTTGGGGCCGGCTTCCAGCAGCAGAACGCGGTGACGGCCGGAGGCGGTGAGGCGATTGGCCAGTACGCAGCCGGCCGAGCCCGCGCCGACGACGATGTAATCGAATGTTTGTGCGTTTCGCACCATCGGCCGCTTCCTGTCCGTTGTTTTCTGGTGTTATACTATCGATGCAGGATAAGTTGAAATGCCTCGGCCGCGTCTATGCCATAAGAAACCAAGAGCATTCAATGTATCGGGGGATCGTTTTCTGCGTTAGCGCTGTTCTTGCTGCGCCGCTTATGCTCTTCTTTTTATTGCCCGCGTCCGCGATGGAAGGCGGGCAGAGCGCTTACTTCAAAGGCTACCGCGATTTTCTCACCGGCGTCGTGCCGAAGCAGGGCGTGCAGATTCGCCACGATCTGTATGTCTATAGCGGCACCGAGCGCTCGACGATACCGCAAGGCCAGCTTACGCTCGGCGTGAAGCAGGTCTCCAACGTTCTCGGCCTGACATATGTGACGCCCTATCGGATTTTGGGTGGCGATTACGCCTTCGCGATTCGCGGCGGCGTGACCAATCTCGACGCCAATCAGTCGCTGCTCAACCGGTTCGGCATCACGACACGACGCAGCGGCGAATTGACAGCTTTCAATGACATCGTCATCAATCCCATCGTCATCGGCTGGCACGCCGGCAATTTCCACTGGAACGTCCTCGCCGCTGTGTTTCTTCCGGCCGGCAATTACGACAAGAATCGGCTGCCCAATACCGGACGTAACGTCTGGGGGGTGTCGCCGCAGTTCGGCGCCACCTATTTCGATCCGAAGTCGGGCTGGGAATTATCCGGCGCGGCGATCTACATGACCAGCACTGCCAATGCCGATACCAATTACAAATCCGGCGATATCGTGCATGTCGATCTTGCTGCCGGAAAGATGCTGACGCGGGCGTTCAAGCTCGGCGTGGTCGGATATTACGCGCAGCAATTGAGCGCCGACAGCGGCGCCGGCGCCATTTTCGGTCACCGCAAGCTGCGCGCCGCCGGCATCGGCCCAGGCGTGACCTACACCTTTGCGCTCAACGATTCGGTGGTGAGCCTGGTGGCGAAGTATTACCGCGAGTTCAGCGCGCAGAATACGACGCAAGGCGATTCCGGAACGCTATCGCTACGGATCAAGTTCTAGCCGGCTTGCGCGACGGCAACAGTGTGGTCAGACTCGCCGTCGTCGAGCGTTACCAAAGGCGACAAGTTGGTCGCTTGACCGTCGGGCAATAGCAGCATGGTGCGATTGTCGAGGATCAGCCATTCGCCATCGACGCGGGCGGCGGCAACTGCATGGTCCTGGCGCAGCACCGGATTGCGCACGATGACGATGCGCAAATCCTCCCGCGCCACGCCGGCCTGGCGCAACGCGACATATTTGGCGATGGCATAATCCTCGCAGTCGCCGGCGCCTGATGCGAAGGTCGCCAGCGGCGTCGCCCAGACATCGGGAACATGAAAGCGGACGAGGTCGTTTTCCGGCCGGATCGCCAGATTGATGGCGCGATTGATTGTACCAATTCGGGCGCGGCCTTCGCGGCTGCGGGCGGCCTCGACGATGCCGAGAAAGCTTGCGGCGGCCGGTGTGCACATGTCCGGATTGGCGCGGCACAGGTCGAGAATGCGCGCTTCCATTTTCAGGGCGGGCTGGAGACCGCGCCATTTGGCCGGCATTGCACCGCTATGCGCCGCCGGCATATTGAAAGGCTCCTTGACCAACGATGCGGTCTCGGCCGGCGCCGGCGCAAACAACAAAGCTTCTTCCGCGGGCGTCAGCGCCGCCAGTTGCATCGGCGGCATCGATTGCGCCACGGCGCCGCTGCCGCAAAGGCCGGCGAGACAAACCAAGGCAACCACGCGCGCGGTGGCGCGCACCTGTGACACGGCCAGCATTTGACGCCCCTGTGAGCGGGCGTTGCGCCGGCTTATGCGATGCCGATCTGCTCCCGCTCAGGGACTAGCGATAGAACGCAGGCTGCTTCGTTCCGGTTAAAAGGCGATGCCGCCCGAAGCAGCATTCACGCCGAGGGTAAATCGCCGATGAAGGCGGTCGTTCGTATTTTATCGGCCTTGCGGAAAATCCGGCGTTTGAGCCGCCGGCGTGCTTTGCGTCCTGAGCATTCCGTGCTTTTTAACCATGCTCTGGGGGATTCCAATGACATGATTGCCGTGCCCGCGTCGATTCCAGCGCTAAAAACAATGAACTGGCAACGGGAACTGGCAGCCGGGCTGGTCGCGGGAATCGTCGGAATTCCGTTGGCGCTTGCCCCCGGCGTTCTGGTTTTTGCGCCGCTTGGCGCCGGACATGTCGCCGAAGGCGCGGCGGCTGGGCTGTTCGGTGCCATCGTTTCCGGGGCTCTCGCCGCTAGCATTGCCACCTCGTCATTCGTCATCTCAATGCCGCGCGCTTCGACCTCGCTCGTGCTGGCGACTTTGGTGGCCGCGCTTTTGGTCAATCCAGCTTTTACCGGCAATCCGCAGTTGGTCATCGCCATGGCGGCGCTGTGCGTTTTTCTCGCCGGGCTGTGGCAGATTTTGTTTGGCATCTTCCGCATTGCCCACATCATCAAGTTCACGCCGCATCCGGTCTTTGCCGGGTTTCTCAACGGCGCCGCCTTGCTCATCGCCGGTTCGCAGATCAGGCCCTTCTTCATGGATCGCGCCGGCTCCACGTTCATGATTCCGGATCGCTGGGCGATGTTCGGCTTCGTCGTTGGACTGGCGCTGCTCGCGGTATTTTACGGCCGGCTGGTGAAGCTGTTCGCTCTGCCGGCCTGGCTCGGAAAAATTCCAGGTGCGATCGTCGCCTTCGCTGTCGGCATCTGCCTGTATTACGTCGTTCGGTCGCTTGAGCCGGGCATCGACATCGGACCTGTTGTTGGCCGTCCGGATATCGCTCTGCACTCGCCTTTGTTGCCGTTGTGGGACGCGAACAATGCTGCGCTGGCTTTGAGTGTCGGCTGGAACGTAACGCTGGTCTCCCTCGTTCTGGCGATCGTCGCCACCATGGAAACGTTGATGGTGCTGCGCTCCGCGCAGAACATGGCCGACGTCGAGGTGCATCCGGTCCGCGAACTGAGCGCGCAGGGGATCGCGAATTGCGCCGCCGCCGTGCTGGCGCCGATTGCCAGCGCCGGCTCGCCGGCCATGCAGAACGTGGCGTTTCGCGCCGGTGGCCGCACCCGCATGACCGGGCTGGTCGCCGCCGCGGTGATCCTGGTCGTGGGTGTTGGATTTTCCGGCGCGGTCGCGGCGGTGCCGAACGCCGTGCTGGCGGCGGTGCTGCTCGGCACCGCCCTGGCGATGGTCGATGACTGGAGCATCGGGCTCGTCGCACGACTGGTGCAAAACAAGTCGCCGCGCACGCGCCGGCGTTACGTCATGGACCTCGTCGTCGTCGTCGCGGTCATGGGCATCACTGCGATGACCACGGTGGTGATCGGCGTCATCTCAGGCTGCGCTTTGGCCGCGCTCATTTTCGTCATTAATATGAGCCGTCCGGTGGTCCGCCGCCAATTTCTCGGCCACGAGATTTTCTCGAAGCGGACCCGTTCGAGCGACGATATCGCAATCTTGCAAAAGAGCGGCCACCGGCGCGCGGTGCTGCAACTCGAGGGCGTCCTCTTTTTCGGCAACGCCGAGGACCTGGCGCGCATGGTGAAGGACCTGTTCGAGGCGGCCGACGTTGTCGTGCTCGATATGCACGCCGTGACCGATATCGATGTGTCCGGCTCGACCATTCTCGGTAGTCTGGTGGCGAGAAGCCGTCAGCAGCATAAGCAGTTGCTGTTCTGCAATGTCCCGCCGGAGCACACCGCGCAGATCCGTGGCCTGTTCGGTCATCCCGATCTCGCCGACGCGGCGATCAAGGCCGATCTTGAAACCGCGCTCGAATGGGTCGAGGAAGACATCTTGCGCGGCAGCCTCGATGAGCGAGGCCGCTTTGATGACCTGCCGCTTGAGCAAATGGATTTCCTGGCCGGGATTTCCGCCGAGGATTTAGCCGAATTGCGCAAGGTTCTCAAACTACGCGAATTCAATGCCGGCGAAGCGCTCGCCCGCGAAGGCGATCCCGGCGACCGCATGTGGCTTCTGGCCAAAGGCAGCGTCAGCGTGCGGCTCGATGTCGATGATCACCGCGGTAGCCGGCGCATCGCCAGCCTCGGCCGCGGCACGGTGGTCGGCGAAATGGCGCTGATTGAAGGCAAGCCGCGCTCGGCCTCGATCGTGGCCGATGAACACGTCGCCTGTTACGAATTGCGCAGCGAGGATTTCGACATGCTGCTGCGCGAAAAACCGGTCATCGCCACCGGCATCATGCGCAACACGGCGCGGGAACTGGCGCGCCGGCTGCGCCGCACCTCCGAAGACTTGCGGCAAACCGCAAGCTGAGTCGCGTTATACTGGCTTTGCCGCCGGGCGGGATTCCAGTTCGCGCTCCAGCCGTTTGACGTTCTGCAAAAGACGTTCGCTGGTCAGCTTGAGGAAATAGAAACCGAAGGTCGGATTCTGGAAATAAAGTTCGCTGACCTTGTCGTAGGTGATGGTCAACATATCGACGTCTTCGCTGCACTCGACGGTCGCCGTGCGCTCATGTTCCGGTGTCAGGAAACCCATTTCACCGACCAGTTGCCCCGGATGCAGGTCAATGCCGAGCTCCTTGATGCGGCAGGTGCCGCTGACGATGTAGAACATCTCGTCGGCGTGATCGCCCTTGTGAAACAGGACGTCGCCTTTCTTGTAGGTATGCTTGTGCATGAAAGGCTTGAGCCAATCCATCGATAGGTCGCCCTGTGACGCCGAGCGGACCTTCTTGATGAGATGCAGCATTTCGTATAGGCGCAACGAGTTCAGTGGCACGAGAATGCCGTACAGGGCCAAAGTCGGCCATGATGGGTACATCGCTCCGTAAATGACGAACAGGACGTTGCTGGCGATTTCGCAAATGCGCAGCGGCACCATTGTCTTCATGTAATGGCTGGTGATGTAGAGCGCGCCTGCGATAAAGCCCAGAACGACCGTGATGGTGTGCATTGTATCGTGGTCCATGCCGCTATTCCCCGCTAAATTGTCCCGTGTTGCCCGTCCCCGGTCGTCGTCTCATAAATCTATGATTTGTCCTTCACGCGCGGTAATTGTCCCCGGCCGCGCATCGTTGGCATCGGCAGCAAGCGCATCCATGAAATCGTCGTCGTGCGACGGATCGTGATGGAACAGGCAAAGCTGCTTGGCGCCGGCCTGATCCGCCAGTCTTGTGCCGCGCAGCCAGGTCGAATGGCCCCAACTTTCGCGCGTCGCGATTTCCTCTTCGGTGAACGTGGCGTCGTAGACGACCAGATCGGCGCCGCGCGCCAGCGATACCAACTCGCGGTCGCGCGCGCCGGGAAAGCCGGACGTATCGCTGATGAGCGCAAAGACCTTGCCGCCATATTCCAGCCGGTAGCCGCTGGCGCCGTCGGGATGGTCAAGTGGCGCGGTGCGCAGCGTGACGCCGTCGAAAGGCTGCAACACGTCGCCGGAACGGAAATCGCGGTATTCGATCGCCGCCCTGAATATCTCGACCTCGACCGGAAACAGCGGCGAACTCATCAGCTTGCGCATGACCTGTTCGACATCGCTTTCGGGCATCAGGTTTCCGGCCCAGATCCGGACCTTGTAGCCGTCGGTAAAAAACGGCGCGAAGAAGGGCAGGCCGGTGACGTGATCGAGATGACAATGGGTGAGGAAAATATCGACCGTGCGAATCTTGACGTTTTTGACGAGCGTGTTGCCGAATGGGCGCAGGCCAGTGCCGGCATCAAAAATCAGAACGTGATCGCCGCAGCGCACCTCGATGCAGGGCGTGTTGCCGCCGTAGCGGATTGTCTCCGGGCCCGGGCAGGCGATGCTTCCACGAACGCCCCAAAAACGAATCCGCATCGATATTCACCGTATTGGCTGGCGCCAGAGAGACTGGCTTTCATATTATATTCGGGCCGCGTGACAAACACGAATTGCGGCAGCCAACTCTGCGTCAACATGCGGCATGCGGCTGTGATGACGGTCACGGTTTGGCGTGTGGTTCGACCTTGGAGTCGATCTTGGCGTCGGCCTTGCGGCGCGCCGATTCCTGTTCGACCGCTTGCGCCAGCGCCGGGTGATGCGCGGTGAAAGCGCGAAAATCGGTGACGTCGAGGATCAACAGCGTCGATGCCATCGTCGTTGTCACTGTGGCCGAGCGTGGCCCCCCTTCGAGCAAGGCGAATTCGCCGAAGAACGAGCCGGCGCCGAGCCGGACCGGGTGCGGCTCGACCTTCACTTCGACCTCGCCGGAGGCGATGAAATACATGCAGTCGCCCGGACGGCCGCGCCGCACGACGACGCTGCGTTCGGGCAGGTCAAGATGCCGCAGCATCCGCGTCAGTTCGATGATCGCCGGCGCGTCCAGATTGCGCAGAAACGGCACGCCGGTGACCAGATCCCAGTTGCGAATGAATTCGCGCCGGCGGTGCTCGGCGGCAAAGCCGGTGGCGAGAATGCCGGTCAGCAGGCCGAACACTGCGAGACCTGAAATCATCACCATGCCGGCGGCCATGCGGCCGAAAAAGGTTTCCGGCACGGCGTCGCCATAGCCGGTTGTGGACAAGGTCGTGACCGCCCACCACATAGATAGCGGCAGGCTACCGAAACGTTCGGGCTGGTTTGTGCGCTCCAAAAGATGCAGGGCGACGCCGGCCAGCAACAGGACGATCACGAAGGTAATGAACACGCTGGCCAAAGGCCGCGCCTCCATCTTCACGATACGTCCGAGCATCGATAATCCGGGGACCGCGGCGGCGAGCTTGAAGACCCACAGCGCGCCGAACAGCCAAGCGGTCTCCGCCGGAATGCCGGCGAGCAGGGCGATGGGAACTGGTAGCACCGCGAGAATGTCGATTATGCCATCGCCGCTCGACAAGTACGTTCCGGCATCGCCGTCGCGAAAACGCGCCCGCAATTTGACGGCAAATTCCGCGACGAAGAAGGCCAAGCTGCACCACAAGACCATCGCCAGCCAGGGCGACAATTCGGCGCGCTGCGCAGGCACCGTCATCGCCATCATCGCCGCCAGCCCGGCACCCAGCGCGGCGTATTTCACGACGCGGACAAGGGGCGGAACGGGCGGCGGCGTCACGCGGACAGGCGAGTCGTCGGTGTTTGGCTGTGCCATGATCAGATTGAGGCCGTGTTTCGTATGCTGAAATTCGCCGCTGTCGTCCGGCCGCACGCCGGATACAACGGCCGCCAGACTACGGGACACAAGGGTGTCGCGGCTAGGTGGCTGTGACGCGGCACGCGCCATAGGCGCTGTCATAAACAATAGGATGCTGTGGGATACGGCACTCTGCCAGGCTAATGGGCGGATTTCACAGTGGAACCCGTCGGCGGGCGGGTGCCATTAACATTGCCGTGTGCTTTGCAACACAAAAATGCCGTTCTTCGTTGACTAACCCCCTGGTACCGATAAGAATTTATTAACCAGCCCGGCTTGAGGGCATTTTTTACGAATTTAAGTGACGGGGCCGCTCTCGGTCCTTGGGGGCGCGCGGCTATGTTACGCAGCGTTGACGGTTGGGACGGCGAACATTTCGGTTTCGGCGAGGCGGACGCTTCGCCGGCAGGCGCGCCGACCGGCATTGCCATCGAAAATGGCGCCGACGGCCCCAGCGCGACCATTCCCGACGCGCATCTGTTGTTTACGGCGCAATTTGCCCGCGCCGGCGTCGATCTCGTCTTGCATGGCGAAGACGGCAAAGCCGTCGTCGTTCAGGACTACTTCGCCGCCGATCAGCGCGCCCGGTTGCTGTCGCCTGAGGGCGCGGCGGTGTCGCCGGAAATCGTCGAGGCTTTGGCCGGGCCGCAGGCGCCGGGGCAGTTCGCGCAAGCTGCCGCGACGCCGCCGGCCGCGCAGGCCGTCGGCCGGGTCGCCGTCGTTACCGGCGACGCGACGATCGTGCGTAACGGCGTTGCCATGGCTGCCAATGCCGGCGATCCGATTCTCAAGGGCGACGTGTTGCAAACGGTGTCCGGCACGATCGGCGTCACCTTCAGCGACGGCAGCACGCTCAATCTCACCGCCAATACGCGGCTGGTCGTCAACGAATTCGTTTACGATCCGCGCGGCTCGGCCAATTCGCAATTGCTCGATTTGGTGCAAGGTTCGCTGACTTTCATTTCCGGTGAGATCGCGCATAACGGCGACATGCGGATCGGCACGCCGGTCGCAACAATGGGCATTCGCGGCACGGTCGGCGGCGTCACCACCGCCAATGACGGCACGGTGAACTTTTACGTGTCGCAGAGCGCGACCGGCGCCGTCATCATCAACCAGCAAGGTCAGATTATCGCCAATGTGGTGCAGGACGGCCCGCTGATCATTGTGCGGCCGGTCGGACCGCTTCAGGTGATCGCCGAAGAAGTCCAGAAATCGCCGGCGCAATTGGCGACCGAACTCGCCGCCTTGCAGCAGATCGTCAACATCCAGTCGGTCGGCCAGCAGATCATCCAGCAATATTTCCAGCCTGACCCGAACAATCCAAATCCCAACCCCAATCCGCAGGCGACCGACAGGCCGCTGACGCAGATTCAGATTTTTACGAATCCGAACAGTTCAACGCCGCCGGGCGATGCGGGAGTGAATAATGAGGCGCCGCCGCCGTTCAATGCGGCCACGATCACGACGACGACGCCCAATCCCGATGGAACGCAAACGACGCAAACCCAGACGGTGACGTTTGTTCCCAACGTCGCGCCGATCCTCAATTACTTCAATCTCGTTGTCGCAGAGGGCGGCATCAAGGTTTTTTCGGCCGACGATTATAGCATCACCGACCCGGATAGTTCGTCGTTCACCTTCAGTGTCGCCAACGTCACCGGCGGTGCCTTTCAGATATGGAGTGCAGGCGCGGGGGCGAATTCCGGGCTCGCTGCATTGTCCGTTGCGAATTCCGGTTTCGCTGCATTCTCCCTTGCGGACGCGGAAGGCGGTTCCTGGACTGATGCCACGACGTTCACCGCGGCCGACATCGCCGCCGGCCATGTGCGCTTCGTGCACGATGGCAGCAACGGCGCGCCGGGCTTTTCAATTTCGGTGAGCGACGGCATTTCTTTCGGACAGACGGCCACCTCGACCGTCGTTTATAACGAGGTCAACGACGCGCCGGTGGCGCCACCGATTTCGGTAACGACCGACGAAAACGGCGCGCCGGTGACCATAAATGGCCTCGCCAACGCCAGCGACGCGGAAGGCGACGCGCTTCACATCGAGAATGCGGTTCTGACCATCACCGATGCGCAGGGGAATGCGCTGCCGCAAGCCGTCTACACGGTCAATGGCAATTCGATCACGGTCGATCCCGCTCAATTCAACTATCTTGGCGCGGGCGAGCAGGCGATCCTGGTGGCGAACTACAATGTCGTGGACAGCCACGGCGCTTCCGTCGCGACCAGCGCGACGCTGACCATCAACGGCATTAACGACGCGCCGGTGGCGTTGGCGATTTCGGTAACGACCGACGAAAACGGCGCGCCGGTGACCATCAACGGCCTCGCCAACGCCAGCGACGCGGAAGGCGACGCGCTTCACATCGAGAATGCGGTTCTGACTATCACCGATGCGCAGGGCCATGCGCTGCCGCAAGCTGTTTATACGGTCAATGGCAATTCGATCACGGTCGATCCCGCTCAATTCAACTATCTTGGCGCGGGCGAGCAGGCGATCCTGGTGGCGAACTACAATGTCGTGGACAGCCACGGCGCCTCCGTCGCGACCAGCGCAACGCTGACGGTGAACGGCGTCAACGACGCGCCCGAGCTGAATGTCTGGACCGACAGCGAAGTCGGCACGACCGTTGACGAAGACGGCGAACTCGTTTTCGGGCTCGAAGGGCCGCAATCGATTTACGTGTCCGACAGCGACAGCGAAACATTGACGGTGACGCTGACCGCGACGAACGGAACCGTGCGGCTTGAGCCGGACGCGGCCGCTGGCGTTACAATCATCGACGGCGGGCAGGGCCAGGGGACGATCAAATTTACCGGCTCGCCGGACGCCATCAACGCCGCACTCAATGGCATGACATTTGCGCCGACCGAGGGTTATGGCGGCGATGCATCGTTGCTGGTTCAGACCAGCGACAGCACGACGACGGTATCGGACACCGTTTCGATTACCGTTGAAGCGGTCAACGAAGCGCCGGTGCTGGTCCTTAGTCATAGCGAAAACGTCGCCGACCGGTCGACTCGATAGCGTATACACTGAACAACGGCAGTGTGAATTGGGCCTCTGATCTGCCCCCTTTGAAGTGGTCCTCCCTGAAGTATGGTTTTGACCATGGAGGATTGGATCAATGGCGAGGAAGAGACATACGGCGGAAGAGATCGTTGCGAAGCTTCGGCAGGTCGATGTGTTGATGGCGCAGGGTCGGCCGGTG